>JAFUZI010000022.1 GCA_017476705.1 Bacilli bacterium | reverse complement strand
TTATATATGTTTATAGCTCTTGATGATGTTGTATTAGTACGTGCTAATAATAAAAATTTAGAGTATGCTTATGGTAAAAATGAATCAAGATATGGTTGGGTTGAAGATGAATTATATGTATATGATCCATCACTTCTTGCTAAAATAGATAAGAAATTATATTACAAAATGTTTATGCCATCTAATATAGAGAGAATTACAAAAGATGAATATTTAAAAAATGAAGAAAATAAAAAAATATATGATTATATAAAAAATACTAAATTGGATGATTTTAAACCAAATGGTAGTAAAAGAGAAGAATTGACAAATACTATTCCAAGTATTATGCATCTATCAAGTGATCCAGCTTTAAAAAAAGAGTTAGATGAATATTTGGATAAAATTAATTATAATTATTATAAAATATATAAAGAACAGCTTGAAAAAGAAAAACAATTTTATTTGTCAAAAAGTATTGTATAAAAGAACTTAATATAGGTTCTTTTTTTATATTTTATAATTATATTTTTTCTTTTAAAAAAATATTTTTTGTATTATAATAACTATAGGTGATAAAATATGGAAGCCATATTGGGTGAAGTTGTAACATACATACAAAATTTTGTTCAATATAATAATATATTTTTAAGTATATTTGTTGGTATGTTCGTAATATCATTAGAATCAATTATTCCAGCACTTCCTTTATCTGTATTTATTGCGATAAATACAATTGCATTTGGAAGTATAGTAGGGTTTATAATATCTTGGATTGCAACAATTATAGGATGCAGCATAAGCTTTTTTCTATGTAGAAAATTAAGAAAAATAGCTAAGGAAAAGATAAAAAAAGAAGGTAAGATAATAGCTTTTATAGATAAAATAGATTGTATTAGTTTTAGCAATTTATTTTTGATTTTAGCTATGCCATTTACACCTGCATTCTCAATTAATATTGCTGCTGGTCTATCTAAAATGCGTTATAAAAAATATTTCTTCGCACTTTTATTTTCAAAAGCCTTTATAGTTTTTTTCTGGGGTTATGTAGGTTCTAATATAATGACAAATATAACAAATATAGGATTAATGATAGAGATGATTTTATTAATAGTACTTTTATTTATAATGAGCAAAATAGTTACTAAAAAATTTAATTTATAGGAGGATTTATGGAGTATATTGTAATATCTTTATTAGTGATAAATTTACTTATATTATTAGTTATTTTATTTAAAGGAACTAATAGTGATACAATAGAAAAAATGGGAAGATTAGAAACTAATATTGTAAAAGAGTTTGGAGATTTTAAAAATGATTTAACTAGATCATTAAATGAAGATTTTATAAAATTAAATGATGGGCTAGAAAATAGACTAAGACACATTAATGATGCTGTAAATGAAAGATTAGATGAAAATTTTGATAAAACTAATAAAACTTTTACAAATGTTTTAGAGCGTCTTTCTAAAATAGATGAAGCTCAAAAGAAAATTGATACATTATCTAGTGATATAGTATCACTTCAAAGTATATTAACAGATAAAAAAACTCGTGGTATATATGGTGAAGTAAACCTTAAAAATATTATGGAAAATGTATTTGGTGAAAATAATAAAACGATATACCAACTACAATATGGGCTATCTAATGGTACAATTGTTGACTGTGCTTTGTTTGCTCCAGAACCATTAGGCTTAATTGGAATTGACTCTAAATTTCCACTAGAAAACTATACTAAAATGGTTGATAGAACATTATCTAATTCAACAAGGATTGAAGCTACTAAGCTATTTAAAAGTGATGTTAAAAAACATATAGATGCAATAGCTTCTAAATATATAATACCTGGTGTTACATCAGATCAAGCAATATTATTTTTACCAGCTGAGGCAATATTTGCTGAGATAAATGCATATCATACTGATTTAATAGAATATGCCTATAAAAAACGTGTATGGCTAACTAGTCCAACAACTTTAATATCAACACTTACTACAATTCAAGTAATACTTATGAATCTTGAAAGAGATAAATATGCTAAGGTAATACATGATGAGTTAAAACTTTTAGATGTTGAGTTTAAAAGGTATAAAGATAGGTGGGATAAATTATCTAGATCTATTGAGTCTGTTGGAAAAGACGTAAAAGAACTTCATACAACAAGTGAAAAAATAACTAAGAGATTTGATTCAATTAATCATGTTGAAATAGATAGCTTAACTTACACTGAAAAAGAATAGAAATTATTCTTTTTTTCTTGTATTTAAACATATAATTATGTTATAATACTTATGGCTTTTTCAAAAATACACATTATGAATTCTTATGTCTAGTGCTCAATTTGGGTGATGTAAGTTAGAAATAATGGAAGAATTAACAAAAGGAGATGAAAATATGGCAGTAGTGTCAATGAGTTATTTATTAGAATCAGGTGTTCACTTTGGTCATCAAACTAAAAGATGGAACCCTAAAATGAAAGAATATATCTTTACTGCTCGTGATGAAATCTATATTATAGATTTACAAAAAACAGCTAAAAAGATAGAAGAAGCTTATGCAGCTTTAAAAGAAATCGCTTTAAACGGAGGAAAAGTTTTATTTGTAGGAACTAGAAAACAAGCTAGTGAAGCAATTAAAGAAGAAGCTATCCGTTCAAATTCTTATTATGTATCTGAAAGATGGTTAGGTGGTACTTTAACTAACTTCAGAACAATTAGAAAAAGAGTTAAAAAATTAGAAGAAATCGAAAAGATGGAAAAAGATGGTACTTTTGATAAATTACCTAAAAAAGAAGTTATTGGTCTTAAAAAAGAATATGAAAAACTAAACAAATTATTATGTGGTATTCGTGAAATGAACAAACTTCCACAAGCTATGTTTATAGTTGACCCTTCAAAAGAAGAGATTGCTATAAGAGAAGCTAGAAGACTTCATATTCCAGTATTTGGTATCGTAGATACTAACTGTGATCCAGATATGGTTGACTATGTTATTCCAGCTAACGATGATGCTATTCGTGCTGTAAAATTAATTACAGGTGTTATGGCTAATGCAATCGTTGAAGCTAATGGTGGTAAATTAGTTGACTATATTAAAGAAGACGATAAAAATGATGAATTTATCATGGATAAAGTTTTAGAGACTGTTAAAAAAAGAGAAACTAAAAGAAATTTTGATAGAAAACCATCTAATAAAAGAGATTCTAAACCTAACTTTAAAAAAGCTGAAGTAAAAGAAACTGCAAATAATGAAAAAGTTGAAAAAGAAGTTAAAAAAGAAGAAAAAGCCCAAGATTTAACTAAATTAACTGTTGCAGAACTTAGAGACTTAGCTAAAGCAAAAGAAGTTAAAGGTTACTCAACAATGAAAAAAGCTGAATTAATCGACGCTTTAAAATAAATTATTAATAAAGATGATTTTAAATCATCTTTAAATTTTAGGAGGAATAAATATGGTAAGTGCAAGTTTAGTAAAAGAATTAAGAGAAAAAACTGGTGCTGGAATGATGGATTGCAAAAAAGCTTTAGAAGCATGTAACGCAAACATTGATGAAGCAATTGATTGGTTAAGAGAAAAAGGAATTTCAAAAGCCGCTAAAAAAGCTGATAGAATTGCTGCTGAAGGTTTAGCTTCTATCTTAATAGATGGAAACAATGCTGCAATAGTTGAAGTTAACTCTGAAACTGACTTTGTTGCTAAAAATGCTGAATTCCAAGAATTAGTTAGTACAATCTTAAAAACAATTATTTCTAATGATGTAAATACATTAGATGAATTAAATGCTTGTCCTGTTGAAGAAGGAACAATCGCTGATTTAGTTGTTTCTAAAACAGCTACAATTGGTGAAAAAATATCTATTAGAAGATTTACAAAAATAACTAAAAAAGATTCTGAGAACTTTGGTGAATACATTCATATGGGTGGTAGAATTGCAGTACTTATAGTATTAGATGGAGCAAATGAAGAAGTTGCTAAAGATGTTGCTATGCATGCTGCAGCTATGAGACCAAGTTATACAAAATCAAGTGAAGTTCCAACTGAAGTTTTAGACAAAGAAAAAGAAATCATGAGAGAACAATTACTAAATGAAGGTAAACCTGCAGATAGAATTGATTCAATCTTAGTTGGTAAAGTAAATAAATATTATGAAGAAGTTTGTTTAGAAAACCAAATCTTTGTTAAAGCTGAAAATAAAGAAAAAGTTGCTGACTTCGTTGCATCTAATGGTGGATCTATTAAAACTATGATTCGTTATGAAGTAGGCGAAGGAATGGAAAAGAAAGAAGAAAACTTTGCTGAAGAAGTAGCTAAACAAATCAATGGTTAATGTAAAGTAGGGATTATTCCTTACTTTTTTTGTTGCCTTTAAATATTATAAATTATATAATTAAAATGGAGTGTGAAGTATATGAAAAGAGCACGTGCATTATTGATTGTTTTAGTATTATTAATATTTATAATTTTTGGAGGATCAGTTGCTTATATATTATCAAAATGCCCTTTAATTGATGGTGAAATATATAAAGAAAATGATGAAATTTTAAAAGATATTAGTATAAAGGTAAGTGAAATACTATCATTTGGAGAGACATCTACAGATAATGTTTCATTTTCATATTTAATATTTTCTTATTCATTAGATGAAAATAAAACCTTTATAGAAAATATTGAAGAAGCTAAAACATATTCAATTTTAAATAGTTTGAGTACTAATAATAGGTTTAAAGTATTAAGTGAAGAAGAAGTAAATAAATTAAATGGTGACTATAGCGCCTCTGATGGTACAATTGATGAAGAAATTGTAAAAGATAGATATAAAAAAGTATTCGGTGGAAATATCGAATATAAAAATATAAGAGCGTGTCCAACATACAAATATAATAGAGAAGATAAATTATTTTATAGATTAACTGGATGCGGTGGAACATTATTCCCAAGCGTTTTAGTGCATAAAGATTCTCATCGATTTATCAGAGATAAAGTTGAAGTAGAACTAAGCATTGCAACTATGTCTCCAATTTTTAATAGCGATAGTTTATTTTATAAAATATATAAAGGAATAAATATTAATGTATCAGATAGAGTTGGTGAAAGTAATTATATTACATCCATTTCTGAATACGATGATATAGTTAAATATATAGATGAAAATTTTGAGAAGTTTGCTAAATATAAAATGACTTTTACAAAAGATAAAACAGGTAATTATATCTATGAATCTTTAAAGAAAATATAGAGAATATATTTTCTTTTTTTAATAAATATGTTATTATTTATATATAAATATATTGGAGGAATTTATGGACGATATTTTAATTATAACTGAAGAAAAGATGGAAAATACAATAAGTAATTTAGAAAAAAGATTAGTAAATATTAGAGCAGGAAGAGCTAATCCAGCAATATTAGATAGTGTTATGGTATCATACTACGGAGTAGCTACTCCTTTAAAACAACTTGCTAATATATCAGTACCAGAGGCTAGAATGCTTCAAATCAAACCATTTGATAGATCAATTATATCCGATATTGAAAAAGGTATATATGAAGCAAATATTGGACTTACTCCAAATAATAATGGAGAAGTAGTAATACTTAATATTCCAGCTTTAACTGAAGAGACTAGACGTGAATATGTTAAACAAGCTAAACAAATGGCTGAAGAAGCAAAAATCGCACTTAGAAATATTAGACAAGATGCTAATAATGATGCTAAAAAATTAGAAATACCAGAAGACGATATTAAAGCTTTACAAGATGATGTTCAAGAATTAATTAATAAATATAATAAAATAGTTGATGAAAAAGCAAAAGAAAAAGAAAAAGAACTTATGACTGTATAAAGTTCTTTTTTTTATCTTAAATTTATGTTATAATACATTAAGGTGATTTTGATGGAACAGTTAAATAGAAGTGAACTTAGAAAAAAAATAATGACTATTCTATATCAAGTAAATATATATAAAAACAATAAGATTTCTTATAATTTAGAAAATGTTATTAATGAAGTTGTCGAGATAGATAATGAGTTTGTAAAAGAGATAGTTTATGGTGTTACAACTTATCAAAGAGAAATTGATGAAATTGCAAATAAATATTTAGATGGCTGGACTATTGATAGACTAGGTAATACTGATAGAGCCATATTAGAAATTGGAATATATGAACTATTATATACATCTACTCCTGATATAGTGTGTATTAATGAAGCAATTGAACTTGCTAAACTTTATAGCGATGATGAAGTTAGACGTATGATCAATGGTGTATTAGATAAAGTATACCATAGTAAGTAGGTGACCTATATGAATGACAAGTACTTAACAGTTACTGCTTTAACAAGATATTTAAAATATAAGATAGAGTCTGATTCAAATCTTAGAACAGTTTATCTTAAAGGAGAAATATCTAATTTTAAAGCGCATTCAACAGGTCATTTTTATTTTTCAATAAAAGATGAAAATAGTATTATAAAAGCAATAATGTTTAAAAGTAATGCATCTAAATTAGGATTTGTACCAACTGAGGGAATGAAAGTTTTAGTAACAGGTTCTATTAGCGTTTACCCACAAGGTGGTACATACCAAATATATGTAGAAGACCTAATTGAAGATGGTGTTGGAAACCTTTATATTGCTTTTGAAAAATTAAAAGAAAAATTATCTAAAGAAGGATTATTTGATAAAAAATATAAAAAACCTATACCTAAAATTCCTGAAAAAATAGGTATTGTAACCGCACCAACAGGAGCTGCTATAAAAGATATAATATCAACTATTAGAAGAAGATTTCCTTATGCTGAGACTTATCTTTTTCCAGCACTTGTACAAGGTGAGAATGCAAGTTTAGATATAATTAAAAAAGTAAATCAAGCAGATTCTTTTGGCCTAGATGTTTTAATAGTTGGCCGTGGTGGTGGATCGTTTGAAGATATGAATTGTTTTAATAATGAAGAACTTGCCCGTTTAATATTTAAATGTAATACACCTATTATAAGCGCTGTTGGCCATGAGATTGATTATACTATAATTGATTTTGTAGCTGATCTTAGAGCTCCAACTCCAACAGGTGCTGCTGAGATGGCAGTTCCAAATGTTACCGATGTAATATCAAGTATTAATCAATTTAAAATTAGATCTAGTGAAGCTATAATAAAAAGAGTTAAGCTTAACAAACTTAAACTTGATGCAATTAAAAATTCATTTGTAATTAAAAATCCTATGTTGATGTATAATAATAAAGCACAAGCTCTAGATAATTTGATTGAAAAAATTAATAAGTCAATATTAAATAAAATAGAAAAAGAACATACTAGATTAAATGAATTTAAAAATAATTATATTTTAAAAAACCCAGATATTCTATATAAAACTAAAATGGATAAATTATCTAATATAATAGAAAAATTAGAACTCTTAAATCCAATTTCAATTTTGAAAAAAGGTTATTCACTAACTTATATTAATGGCAATGTTGTTAATTCAATTTCTAAAGTAAATAAAAATGATAAAATTGATATAAGATTATCAGATGGTATATTAAAAGCAAATGTAGAGAAAGTAGGCGATTTAAATGAATGAGAAAGTTAAATTTGAAGAAAAAATGAAGGACTTAGAAAGTATTATAAATGATTTAGAAAATGGTGAAATTGATTTGGATGAATCAATAGAAAAATATACAAAAGCAATGCAACTTGTTAAAGAATGTGATAGTGAACTTAAAAATGTTGAAGAACAAGTTAGTAAGCTTGTAAGTGAAAATGGGAGTGTAGAAAATTTTTCCATTGAAGAATAAAATACTACTTATAGTATTTTTTTTATTTTTTTTAAAATAATAATAATGTAGTCTTGTTAAGGAGATGATGAATTTTGAAAAAAGCAAAAATTTCATTAATCCTGATGCTTCTAATATTTAGTATGCCAAATAGTATTTTTGCTTATTCAAATTATATAATTCCTGGTGGAGAAAATATTGGAATAGAAATTAAAACTCAAGGAGTTGTAGTTGTTGGGACTTATCCTATAGATGAAGTATATCCTGCTGATCAAGCTGGTATTAAAAAAGGAGATATTATTTTAAGTGTTAATGGAGATAATATATCATCTATAAATGATCTTATAGAAAGTATCAATCTATCTCATGATAAAATAGATATATCTTTAAAAAGAAATAATAAAGTTATAAATACAACTCTTCCTATTAAACTTGAAAATGGTATTTTTAAAACTGGACTATATGTTAAAGATAGTATTACAGGAATTGGTACTTTAAGTTATATTGACCCTGCAACAAAAATATATGGTGCGCTTGGTCATGAAGTTATAGAAGCAAATACTGGTATGATGCTTGAAGTTAAGAAAGGAGAAATAACTCCTTCTACAGTAACTAGAATTGATAAAAGTTATGTTGGAATTCCAGGTAGTAAGAATGCTACACTTGATAATATTAAAAGTGGTATAATATCTAAAAATACAAAAAGCGGAATATTTGGCATATATAGTGGTGCAATACCTAGTAAAGATAAATATAAAGTAGCATACCCATCAGATATAAAAAAAGGAGCTGCAAAAATACTTACAGTTATAGAAAATAAAGACATAAAAGAATATGCTATAAATATTATTAAAATAGATAAGTCAAATACAAACAATAAAAATTTATTATTTGAAATAACTGATTCTGAATTACTTAATAAAACTGGTGGTATTGTTCAAGGCATGAGTGGTTCACCAATTATCCAAGGAGACTACATAATAGGTGCAGTAACTCATGTTGTTGTTGATGATCCTACTAAAGGTTATGGCATATTTATTACTAACATGTTAGAAGAAGGAGAAAGAGACTAAAGTCTCTTTTTAATTTATAAAACGTGTGATATAATAAATATATAAATAGGAGGATATTATGAAAAAAAGAGTTATAAGTTCAATCGTAGCACTTTTAATATGTGTTCCATTATTGATTATTGGAGGATTTATATTTGATGTTGGTGTAATTATTATTGGTTTACTTGGTATAAGAGAATTTTTACATGCAAGACAAACAAAAAAAGAACTTCCAATGTTTATTAATTTTATTTCATACATTGTATTTACACTTTTGGTTGCATCAGGAATTCGTACAAATAGTTTAATACTTGATGTTGATTTTAGAGTTATATCAGCACTTGTTATGGTTTTTTTAATTCCTGTTGTTTTATATCATGATAGAAAACTATATAGTGTAACTGATGCATTTTATTTAATTGGTGGCATATTTTTCTTAGGAATTAGTTTTTCACTATTCATAATTTATAGAAATATTAATATACTATTATTAGCATATTTATTTATAATTACTATAATAACAGATACATATGCATATATTATGGGAAGACTTATAGGTAGAAGAAAATTGCTTGAAGAAATATCTCCGAATAAAACTTGGGAAGGTATGTTATCTGGAACATTACTTGGTACATTGCTTGCAAGTGTGTTTTATATAACTGTTTTAAATAGTCAAGCAAATATTGCATTAATTATTTTTGTAACATTATTCTTATCTATAATAGGTCAATTTGGAGACTTGGTATTTTCTGCTATTAAAAGATATTTTGGTATAAAAGATTTTTCAAATATAATGCCAGGTCATGGTGGAATCTTAGATAGACTTGATAGTATTATATTTGTAATGCTTGGATTTATATTTTTTATATCAATAGTATAAGGTGATAAAATGACTATAATATATTTTATATTAGTTCTTACAATTACAGTTATGGTTCATGAATTGGGCCATTTTCTATTTGCAAAGAAAAATGGTGTTTATGTTTATGAATTCAGTATAGGAATGGGGCCTAAATTAATATCAAAGAAAAAGGGCGAAACAGAATACTCTATTCGTATGCTACCTATAGGTGGTTATGTTAGCATGGCTGGAGAAGATATTGAAAGTAATGATAAAGTAGCTAAAGATAGACAACTTTGTAATAAAAGTATTTGGGCTAGATTTACAACTATGATTGCCGGAATAATTTTTAATATATTGCTCGCTTTAATTATTCTTTTTGTTATTGGCTTAATTCAAGGATCTTCAATAAATGATACTGTTATATCTAATGTTGATGCTAATTATCCAATATATAAAACAAATATAAAAAAAGGCGATAAAATAATAAAAATAGATAATGTTAGAGTAAATAGTTATGAAGATATAGCTTTAGAACTTACTGTTAAATCTGGTAAGAATGTAAATATGACAGTTAGGCATATTAATGATGATATTGAGACTATAAGTGTGAGTCCAATATATGTAGAGCGTGCTGGAAAGTTAGGATATTCATATGGTTTTTCTCTTAATGTAGAAAAAAATAAAGGAATTATCTCTTCATTAAATTACAGTATTAAAAAAACTTGTTTGCTTATTAGACAAATGTATAGAATATTATATTATTTATTTAATGGATCATTAAGTTTAGATAATTTATCTGGACCGATTGGAATATTTAGTGTTGTAGATGAAGCAGGTCGTGCTGGATTTTTAAATATTATTTATTTGATAGCATATTTATGTATAAATGTCGCAGTTATTAATTTACTTCCTTTTCCAGCATTTGATGGTGGAAGAATATTATTTTTATTAATTGAAAAGATAAAAGGTAGTAGAATAAATCCACAAATAGAAAATAAAATACATGCTGTAGGATTTATGATATTAATGTTATTAATGCTATTTATTACATATCATGATATTCTAAAACTTTTTACTAAAAATTAAAAAAATTCAAAAAAGGTGCTTGACATTATATGAAATTCTAGTATAATTAAAAGTGCCTACTAAATGCGGATGTAGTTTAATGGTAGAATAAGAGCCTTCCAAGCTCCTGACGGGAGTTCGATTCTCCTCATCCGCTCCATTATGTAGATTAACTCAAGTATTTATTGCTTGAGTTTTTTATTTGTTATTTTTATGATGAGTTATTAAATAATAAATTGATTTTCAAAAGATAAGAAAGTTATTTATAAATTAAGCAATTGAAAAAAACATATATTTATAGTATAATAAAATCATAAAGATGGAGGCTAGGATATGAGTTTTATTAAAAAACATAAAAAATTATGTATAGTTGGAATAATACTATTAGTTTTATTGGTTTTACTTATTGTTTTATTTAAAACATTTAGTGTTGATTATAGTTTAGATGAATATGGTGATAGACTAGATGGTATTGAAAAAGTTGAAATTAAAAAATCTGTATCAGATAAATTAGTTTCAGAAATAAAAGATATTGAAAGTGTTAAAAAAGTTAATTATCGTCTTAAAGGAAGACTAGTTTATATTGAAATTATGTTTAATGAAGATGTATCTATTGAAAATGCAAAAGAAATAGCTGCTAAATCATTAGAGTATTTTACAGATGATCAAAAAGCATTTTATGATTTTGAGTTTATTTTAACAAATGAAAAAGAAACTGAAGGATATCCTGAACTAGGTTCAAAACATAAATCTAGTGATAATATAGTATGGTAGGTGAACTATGAATAAAAAAATAATTACAATTATAATTACATCGTTAGTGCTTTTATTGGTAGGTTTAGTATCTTATTTAGTATTAACACATCAAGATAAAAATACATTGACAATTTTAGAAAAGCAATGGATTCAAAGTCATAAAAATAATATGATTGATATAGATATTGAAAATGATATTCCAATTTTTTCTTATGATGGTGATGGGTTAATATATGAATTCTTAACTGATTTAGAAAATGACACTGAACTTGGATTTAATAAACTTCCATTAAATAATAATAAATCAGCATATTCAATTAGAATGACTGATAAAATTGATAAAGATGATATAGTAATGTATGAAGATAATTATGCATTAATATCAAAAGAAAGTGTTAAATATAATACTTTAAGTGATATTAAGAATATGACTATTGGTGTTTTATCAAAAAATTTAGATGAAGTAAAATATTATTTAAAAGGTGAAAACTTAACATATAAAACATATGATAAAGCAGATGAGTTAATTGAAGCAGTTGTAAGTTCTAATGTAAATGCAATTGTGCTTCCTAAATCTAGTTATTTAAAAGATATACTTGAACGTAATTTAACTATTTCATATAACATAACTGAGATGAAGGAAAATTTAGTAATTAGACTTGGAAATGAAAAGAAATTAAATAATATTTTTAAAAAATATTTTGAAAAATGGTTTAAGGAATCATTTAAAGAATCATTTAATAAAAATTTATCATTTAATTATTTTGAATATACAAATGTTTCTGATGATGATCAAGTTAATTTTAAAAGTAAAAGATATAAGTATGGATTTGTTGCAAATATTCCATATGATAAGTTAGTTAATAATAGATTAGTTGGATATAATAGTGAACTTATAAAAGAGTTTTCAAAATTATCTGATATAGAAGTTACATTCCATGAATATAATTCATATGCATCACTTGTAAAAGATTTTAATGAAAACAAAATAGATTTTTTCTTTAATCAAACAAGTAATGATAAATATGATATGGATGTTGTAGATATTCCTGCAATAGATGATGCAGAGGTAGTTGTCTTATCTAATATAAAAAATGATTTAATAATTAACTCAGTAAGTTCATTAAAAGATTCTAAGGTACTTGCAATAAATAATACAAAAATTTCAAAGTATTTAGAAGATAATAAATTAAATGTTAAAAAATATAACAATATAGATGTTTTATTGAAACATATTAATAAAGCTAGTATTTTAGTAATTGATGAGTCAACATATGAGATGTATAAAGCATCACGTTTAAAAGATTTCGAAATTAATTATAATTTTAGAATTGATAATGGATATAGTTACACAATAAGAGACATAAAAGATAATCATTTATTTAATAATTATTTTGAATTTTATTTGTCATTTATGAATACTAAGATGTTGACAAATAGAATCGATTATAAAACATTTGAAGTTGCTTCTAAATTAGCATTCTTAAAACCAATATTATTTAGTTTATTTGCTATTATTGGACTTTTGATTATATCAATAATTGTAAAACATATTAAAGAGAAAAAAGAAGCAAATAAAATAGGTGTATCAAAGGAAGATAAATTAAAATATATAGACATGCTAACATCACTTAAAAATCGTAATTATTTAAATGATTCAATTGAAAAATGGGATGAATCTGAAGTTTATCCACAAACAATTATTATAGTTGATTTAAATAACGTTGCATATATTAATGATAATTATGGACATAATGAAGGAGATAACGTTATTAAAGAAGCAGCAAATATTTTAATTAAAAATCAAATGGAACAAAGTGAAATAATTCGTACAAATGGTAATGAATTCTTAATATATTTAGTTGGTTATGAGGAAAAACAGGTTGTAACTTATATTAGAAAATTATCAAAAGAATTTAAAGAACTTGAGCATGGATTTGGTGCTGCAATTGGTTATAGTGTTATTGCTGATGGACTTAAAACAGTTGATGATGCAATAAATGAGGCAACACTTGATATGAAAACAAATAAAGAAGAAACACATGAATAAAGTGTTTCTTTTATTTTTATAATTTGATATAATTAATATAGGTGACGATATGAAAAGGTTGTTAAATAATAAATATATTAAAAATTTTTATGATATATTGATGATGCCTGCAATAAGAATTTTACCTGGTAATTTAGCATATTATTTAGTACTATCAATTGTACCAATAATTGCCTTAATTGCAGCACTTTGTTCTAAGTTTCAATTATCAACTGAAGATTTAAAAAATTTTTTTGATATAATACTTCCAAACAATGTGGAAGATATATTACTTACGGTATTTAACAGTGTAAATAGTGATTCATTAAGTGCATGGTTTGTTATTATAGGATTTATTTTAGCAAGTAATGGTGCTCATTCAATAATATTATCATCAAATATTTTATTTAAGATAGAAAATAAAGGATATTTGGAAAGACGAATTAAAGCATTATTTCTTGCAGTAGTGCTTGTATTTTTAATTATATTTATAATTGGTGTGTTAGGCTTTGGTAATATTATATTAAGTTTTATACTTAGTCTTAAAATATTTAAAAGTGTATCAAGCGTTATTTATAGTGCGTTTATATTTTTGAAGTGGCCAGTCAGTATAATACTTGTATTTTTCTTAATAAAGGTTATATTCACAATTGCACCTGATAAACATATAC
>JAFUZI010000001.1 GCA_017476705.1 Bacilli bacterium | reverse complement strand
TGGTGATCTATCCGAAGATATAATAATTTGTTTATTTTTATCATATAATTCATTAAATGTGTTGAAAAACTCTTGTTGTGTTTTTACACCATTACCGAGATACTGAATATCATCTATTATTAAAATATCCACATCTCTATACTTTTTCTTAAATAAATCCACACTATCAAAGTTATTTCCGTCTTGATTTCTTTTATTTATGTTGATAAAGTCATCAACAAATTTTTCACTTGTTACATAAAGTACTCTACTTTTATTGTTTTTAAGTGCATAATTTCCAACAGCATGCATCAAATGAGTCTTACCTAACCCACTATTTCCATAAATAAACAGTGGATTATACATCTGACCAGGTTTTTCCGCAACCGCAAAAGCTGTAAGTTTTGCAAACTTGTTACTATTACCTACAATAAAATTATCAAACGTATAGTTAGGATTTAAATTTGATTCAAATTGAGATATTGCTGGGACACCTAAGTTTTCTGTATCAATATTAACATTCTCATCAACTATTTCATCCTCTGTTAAATATTCAAATTTAAAGTTTGATCCAGATACTTCAGTGAATATCTCCTCTATTATTTCATTATAGTTTTCACTAAGCATTTTTTTATGTACATGCATTGGAACTGACAATGTGACAATATTATCTTTAATTTTTGCTATTTTAGTTTCTGCAAACCATGTATCAAATGTTATTGGGGATAATTCACCTTTTATTCTTTCTAAAAAAGAATTCCATAGTTTTGAATTGTCCATATTGTCACCTCCAATACGTCACTAACACCATTTTACAATATTTTTACATAAAAAAAAACAAAAAATGTGGAAAAATATAAAAAAAATACTTATAAACAGAGAAATCCACAACAAAAATTGTTATATTTTCAAACGATTTTACACTTGTCAACACTTTTTGTGGAAAAAATGTAAAATTTTAATTAACATGTGATTATTTTTTTATCAACAGTATGTTAATTAATGTGGAAAAAAAATTAATCCTTTTAAATATAATATAAAAAAACATTTGACAAATTGTGGATTTCTCTATATAATTGATAAAGCAAAGAGAAATTAGATAGTACGGAGGTGGATTATGAAAAGAACATTTCAACCTAATAATAGAAAAAGAGCTAAAAAACATGGTTTCTTCGCTCGTATGAAAAGTAATATAATTAATAGAAGAAGAAAAAAAGGTCGTAAAGTTTTATCTCATTAATAAACACCATTGGTGTTTTTTTATTGCTTTATATGAAATAATATATAAAATGTATTTAATACACAAATAATAATTTTATTATATTTTTATTTTTTATTTGCGCCTTAAAGCTTTAATATAGTATAATTATAAATGGAAATGATGTGGTCATTTTGAAAAAAATTAATGTTTTAAAAAATAATTATGATTTTGATAGAATTATAAAAAATAATAAACCTTTTGTTTATAAACACTTTTTAATATATAAAGAAAGTAGTGAAGGTTTATATCATTTTGGTATTTCTGTTTCTAAGCATATTACAAATGCAGTAGGTAGAAATAAAATAAAAAGACAAATTCGTGATATTATTGATGATTATAATTTTAATTCAAATTTTAATTGCATTATTATAGTTAGAAAAAGTATTATGAATTCAAACTATCAAGAAATTAAAAAACAATTAGATTTTTGTTTTAGTAAATTAAATATAATAAAGGAGAAATAAAATGAAAAAAACAGTAAAATTATTAGTAGTTATATCTTTAATGTTTACATTAACAGGATGTACTAAATATATAAAAGATGACAAGGGTAAAATAGTACAAAATATAGAAACAGGTCAAAATTTACCATCTAATATATTATGTAAACCAACAGATAAAAAAACTTTAAATACATATAGTGAATATAATAAAACAACTAAAGGTAAAAAAGTTGATGTTAATTCACTTCCAGAATGTAATAAAATGGGGGTTGCATCTAAAAATTATGATGGTTTATGGGTAACATTATTTGTTCAACCATTGGCATTTATTATTATTAAAATAGGATTACTTGTAAAAAATTATGGTTTAGCAATTATCCTTTCTACATTATTAATAAGAGGATTAGTTTTTCCACTTACTAAAAAAACAGCAATGCAATCTGAAAATATGAAAAAAGCTCAAGGAAAATTATCTAAGATTGAAAAAAAATATCAAAATAAAAATGATCAAGCAAGTATGATGGATAAAGCTCAGGAAATTCAAATGATATATAAAGAATATAATATAAATCCACTTTCTAGTTGCTTAGTAATGTTTATTCAAATACCTTTATTCTTTGCTTTCTATGAAGCAATTACAAGAATACCTGCAATATTTGAAGAATCATTCTTAGGACTAAACCTAGGAACAAGTCCAAGTGTAGGACTTTTAAAACAAGGAAATATTTTATATTTAATTTTAATTATTTTAGTAGTTATAGCAACATATATGTCATTTAAAATGTCATCAAGAGATGTAATGAGTGAAGAACAAGCACAACAAATGAAAACTATGACATATTTTATGGTAGTAATGATGTCTATTACAGCATTCTCAATATCTTCTGGTATTGGAGTATACTGGGTAACATCAAATATATTTACAATTATACAAAATATGGCTGTTAAAAGGAGTGTTAAAAATGGTAGAAATTAGAAAGTTTGAAGCGAAGACTAAAGAAGAAGCATTAGATAATGCAGTTAAAGAATTAAATGTTAGAGTAGAAGATTTATTTTTTAAAGAAGAATTTATTGAAGGTAAACTTTTTAAATCATCTAAATATATAATTTCAGTTATAAATAAAGAAGATATAAAAAAATATATAGTTGAATTTTTTAAAAAAATTGCTAAAAATATGAATTTAAATATTGAAACAGAAGTTATTGAATCTGAAAATATATTTAATGTAGTACTTGTATCTAATAATAATGCTATTTTAATAGGTAAAGAAGGTAAAACACTTAATTCATTACAAATACTTATTAGACAAGCAATAAAAAATAACACAGGTTTATCTATTAAATTAAACCTAGATGTATCAAATTATAAAATTAAAAAAATGAAAAATATTGAAAAATTGGTTAGAGGTGTAGCTGCAGATGTTGAAGCATCACATTTAACTATTTCATTAGATCCAATGAATTCATATGAGAGAAGATTAGTACATACAATAATATCTGAATATCCAGCTCTTATTACTGAAAGTGTTGGTGAAGGAAAAGATAGACACGTAACAATAAAATATAAAGAAAACTAAAATATAATCACGTGATTATATTTTTTCATAAGGAGAATGTTTATGAGTATTTTATGGAGAGTAGAATATTATAAAATTGTAAAAGAAATATTAGAACACCCTGAATTTATAAAAAGAAAGAAATTTAATCATCATTCTAATATTTCTGTATATGATCATTGTCTTGCTGTATCAAAATTATCTTATAAGATAGCGCGTCGCATGCATTTGGATTATAAAAGCGCTGCAATTGGTGGATTACTTCATGATTTTTATTCAAAACCTTGGCAAGATTGTTCTGAAAAAACAAAATTATTAGAAGCACATGGATTTACTCATGCAAAAGATGCAATGTTAAATGCTCATAAATATTTTCCAAATTTAATGAATGAAAAAATAGATGATATAATTTTAAGACATATGTTTCCACTTAATAAAATACCACCAAAATACAAAGAGGGATGGATTGTTACAACAGTTGATAAATATATATCATTAGAAGTATTTAAAAATCCTAAGTTTTTACCAAAACTAATAGGACTTGGAAAGAAGGGATAATATGGAAGATACAATAGTTGCTATTTCAACCGCACTAGGTGTAGGTGCCATATCAATAATAAGAGTAAGTGGATCTGATTCCATATCTATCGTAAATAGTATCTTTAAGGGTAAAAATTTAGAGGAAGTTCCTAGTCATACTATAAATTATGGTAAAATTATTGATAAAAATGAAGAAATAGATGAAGTATTAGTAAGTGTTATGAAATCTCCAAAGACATTTACAACAGAGGATGTTGTTGAAATAAACTGTCATGGGGGTATTATGACAACAGAAAAAGTACTAGAACTTTTAATTAGAAAAGGTTGTAGACTTGCTGAACCAGGAGAATTTACTAAAAGAGCTTTTTTAAATGGAAGAATTGATTTAACAGAAGCAGAAGGTATAATGGATTTAATAGATGCTAAAACTGAAAATATGAGAAAAATGGCAATGAATAAAGTAAATGGTAGAGTATCTGGAATGATTCAAGATTTAAGAAATTCTTTAGCGCAAATTATATCTAATATAGAAGTAAATATAGATTATCCTGAATATGATGATATAGAAGAAATGACTACTGATATGATAAAAGATAGAGTGGGAAATATTGAAAATGAAATATCTAAGATATTAAAAGAGAGTGAATCTGGAAAAATTTTAAAAGAAGGAATTAAAACTTCTATAATAGGTAGACCAAATGTTGGTAAAAGTAGCTTACTTAATCTACTTTTGGATGAAGATAAAGCAATAGTTACTGATATAGAAGGTACAACAAGAGATATTGTAGAAGGTACACTAAATCTAGATGGTATTATTTTAAATATGATTGATACAGCTGGAATTAGAAAAACTGATAATATAGTTGAACAAATTGGTGTTAATAAAAGCATTGATTTAATTGAAAAGTCTGACTTAATATTATTTGTTTTAAACAATAATGAAAAAATAACTGAAGATGAAATTAATCTATATGAACAAATAAAAGATAAAAATCATATTATTATAATTAATAAAATAGATTTGGAAAGTAAACTAGAATTACCATTTAGTGATGAAAATATTATAAAAATGAGTACAATAAATAATACAGGTTTGGATGACTTAAAAAATAAAATTAAAGTATTATTTAAATTAGAAAATATTGAAACTTCTGATTTTACTTATATTACTAATTCCAAAGATATTGCTATTTTAAAAGATTGCTTGGATTCAATAAATGATATTAAAGAATCTTTAAAACATGACGTATCTATTGATATGATTGAAATAGATATAAAAAATATATGGAATAAATTAGGAGAAATAATAGGATTAACTTATGAAGATGAGTTAATTGACTATATGTTTAGTCATTTTTGCTTAGGAAAATAGTCATAAGACTATTTTTTTTAAATAATTTAGAGTATAATATTAAAAGTTTGGAAGTGATTTTATGAAATATGAAATTATTGTTGTAGGTGGTGGACATGCTGGATGCGAGGCTTCTTTGGCTGCATCTCGTATTGGACATAAAACTTTACTTGTTACAGGAAATATAAAAAATATTGGAGATATGCCATGTAATCCATCAATTGGTGGTTCTGCAAAAGGTATCGTAGTTAGAGAAATTGATGCCTTAGGTGGAGAAATGGGTAGGAATGCAGACAAGTCTCAAATACAAATGAAAATGCTAAATTATAAAAAAGGACCTTCAATTCGCGCTTTAAGAGCACAAGCAGATAAAGTGACTTATCCACAGAATATGTGGAAAACTATCCAAAATCAAGCTAATTTAGATGTAAAAGAAGGTCTTGTAGAGGACTTAATTGTTGAAAACAACAAAATTATGGGTGTTATCTTAGAAGATGGAGAAAAAATATTTGCTGATGCTGTTATACTTACAACAGGTACATATTTAAAAGCGGATATATTAGTGGGTGATACTAGAAGAAGAGAAGGTCCACATGGAGAGAGACCATCTAATCATTTAAGTGATAATTTAAGAAAATTAGGATTTGAGATAAAAAGACTTAAAACTGGTACTCCACAGAGAATTGATGTAAATACTATTGATTTTTCAAAAACGAGAGTTGAAAAAGGATCAGATGTACCACTTACTTTCTCATTTGATTTAAAACCAAATTATAAAATGGAAGATCAAGTACCATGTCATTTAATATATACAACAGAAGAAACTCATAAAATAATAAGAGATAATTTAACTAAATCAAGCATGTATGGTGGACTTGATGATATAGAAGGAATTGGTCCTAGATATTGTCCATCAATAGAAGATAAGGTAGTTAGATTTGCTGATAAAGAAAGACATCAATTATTTTTAGAACCTGAAAGTATAATTAAAGATAATGAAACATATGGTAATACTATATACTTGCAAGGTTTTTCAACAAGTATGCCATATGATATACAAGAGAAAATGGTACATAGTCTACCAGGATTAGAGAATGCTAAAATACTTAAATATGCATATGCAATAGAGTATGATTCAATCAATCCACTACAACTTAAACAATCACTTGAAACTAAAAAAGTAGAAGGTTTATTTACAGCTGGACAAATAAATGGTACAAGTGGATATGAAGAAGCTGCATGTCAAGGATTAATGGCTGGTATTAATGCTGCATTAAAATTAGAAGGAAAAGAACCTTTAATTTTAAAGAGAAATGAAGCATATATTGGTGTTTTAATAGATGATTTAGTAACTAAAGGAATAAGAGATCCATATAGATTACTTACATCTCGTGCTGAATATAGATTACTTCTTAGAAGCGATAATGCTGATTTAAGACTTAGAGAACATGGATATAAAGTAGGTTTAATAGATGAAGAAAGACATAATAATTTATTAAATAAAAAGAAAAAAATTAATGAATTAATGGAATATTTAAAAAGTGTAAAAATTACACCAAATAAAGAAAATCTAGAAAAACTAAGTAAAATTAATACAACTCCACTTAAAGATGGAATAAGTGCACTTGATTTTATTAGAAGACCAGAAGTAACTATAAAAGATTTAAAAGAACTTGGTTTAATTGAAATTGACTATAGTGATGATATTATTGAACAGGTTGAAATAAATGTAAAATATGAAGGATATATTAATAAAGAAATTAGAGAAGCATCTAAAATGCTTAAATTAGAAGATAAAAAAATACCAGAAGATATTGATTATGATAGTGTATCAAATATAGCTAGTGAGGCTAGACAAAAATTAAAAGAAGTAAAACCAACATCAATTGGTCAGGCTATAAGAATTAGTGGTGTTAATCCTGCTGATATTTCAATATTAATGGTTTACTTAAGAAAGTATTATAATGAATCAAAATAAATTTATTGAAGAATTAAAAAAATTAGGAATAAATATAACTGATACACAACTTAATCAATTAGATAAATACTATAACTTACTTGTTGAATATAATAAAGTGATGAATTTAACTGGTATAACTGAGCATGATGAAGTATATTTAAAACATTTTTATGATTCACTAACTATTATAAAATCTATTGATTTAAATAAATGTAATTCATTATGTGATATTGGAACAGGTGCTGGATTTCCAGGAATGGTTTTAAAAATATTATTTCCAAATCTTGAGGTAACACTTCTAGACTCTTTAAATAAAAGAATTAACTTTTTAACTAAAGTTAGTGAAGAATTAAGTCTAAAAAAAGTTAATCTTATACATGCTAGAGCAGAGGAATATGCAAGTTTAAATAGAAATAAGTTTGATGTAACTACATCTAGAGCAGTCGCACATTTATCTAATTTACTTGAATTTTCTATTCCAATGACTAAAGAAAATGGATATTTTATAGCTTTAAAAGGAAATTTAGATGAAGAATTGAATGAAGCTAAACAAGCTATTAAAATTTTGAATGTTGAATTAGTTGATAAAATAGAATTTAAACTTCCTATAGAAGAGAGTAATAGAACAATTGTTAAATTTAAAAAAATAAAGGATAATAAAAAATATCCTAGAAAATTTAGTGAAATAAAGAAAAATAGGTTATAAACCTATTTTTTTTATTTTATTTCCCAAAAAACAATTGCATTATTTCCCAAATTATTATAATATATTTATAAGAGTAGGAAGAGGGGTATTATGGAAGAGGAAAGAAAGGTAGTTATTTTAAATATTGATGATATTTTACCTAACCGTTTTCAACCAAGAATTCAGTTTAACGAACAAGCTATTAATGAACTTGCTGAATCAATTAAATTACATGGTGTGATACAACCAATAGTTGTAAGAAAAATAAGTGACAAATATGAAATTATAGCTGGTGAGAGAAGATATAAAGCAAGTGTTATGGCAGGTAAAACTACAATACCTGCAATAGTAACAGACTTGGATGATAAAAATAGTGCAGAAGTAGCTTTAATTGAAAACGTACAAAGACAGGATTTAACCCCAATTGAAGAAGCAATATCATATAAAAAAATACTTGATATGGGATATATTAATCAAGAAGAGTTAGGTTCAAAATTAGGAAAAAAACAATCAACTATAGCGAATAAACTTAGACTTTTAAATTTATCTGATGAAGTACAAGAAGCATTAATGGAAAATAAAATATCAGAGAGACATGCAAGATCTTTACTTAAACTAAATGAACAAGATCAAATATTAATGCTAAATAGAATTATAAATGAGAGATTAACAGTTAGAAAAACTGATGAAGAAATTGCAAAATTACTAGAAAACAACGGTGGTAATCAAAAAGAAATAGAAAAAGGAGAAATTATGAATAACGATATCTTAAGAGATTTTAATATACCAACAGAACCAATTATAAATGACGAAGTAAATTCAGTAAAAGATAATGAAGTAAAACCTCAAGAAATACAAGAAAGTATAAATCCATCATATAATTTTACAAATGAAATAGTAGATTCTACTAACCAAAATAATAACCAAGTTAATCCAGGATTTATGGATATAGATAAAATTGAAAAAATGGCAGAAGATATTAATAAGCCTGAAGTAAAACTTCCAAATGTTGATTTAATGTTTAATCCAGCACCAGTTTCTCCAGT
>JAFUZI010000021.1 GCA_017476705.1 Bacilli bacterium | reverse complement strand
GTATGACACTTCAGATGTAACACCATTTGTAACAGCATAAATTGGTGAACCATATCCAGTACCTGAGATATCTATTGCTGCATGTAATTCACGTCTACCATTAATTGGATTAATACGATAAATATAATCAGATGAAATAGTATAACCACTTCGTGTTGGCCAAACCCAGTTTTTAATACCACCAACGGTAGCAACATATTTTTCACCTTTAAGAACAATTTTATTAATTGTTGGTTTTCTAATTTCCTTACTGATTGGATCAACGTAGTTAATTTGACCATTAACATATTTAATTCTTTGAGTAATACGTTCAAGTCCATTTTCACCCTCTTGTATTATCTCATCGTCACCAATTACTTTGCTACTATCATATTTAAGTTCTGTTGAATATGCAACTTCTTGATCTTTTACACTATATTCTTCTTTTACAACAGATATTTGTGGATCAGTAATACCAATATTAACTATCTGTCCTGGGAAAAGTAAATTCTTAGCACTTGAAAAATTAGGATTTGAAATTAAGAATTCTTCAACACTGATTTCATTAGCAAATGCAACATCTTCTATTGTGTCACCAACTTTAACGGTATATTGTTTTTGTTCAGTATTATTACCAAATACTAAAAATTTAGCTAATGCTGAAGAATCTGTAAATACATTTTCTGTAACAGGAATATTAACACTTTTAACAGTTATTTCATCATCTACATATATATTTTCAATGATAGTACCTGTTTCTGTTATTTCATTTTGATTATGTTCTAAATAATTCTTATAATTTTCACTTCCAACAAATGTTGAAATTGTACTTTCTACAGCTTTATTAAATATACCTTTGGATAAAGTATAAATAACAACATCTTTATCATTTTCTTGACTTTCTTTTTTCTTTAAGATAAATTGATATCCTTTAATTGTAAAAGGCTCACTTTCAGCAATTTTTTTATAAATATCTTTAACATTAGATGTTTCTCCATTATATGTTTCAATTTTTTTTATTTGAAGGCCATTTGGTGCATATATTGTTTTAACACCAAACTTTTCTTTATATTGATTATTTTGTTTATCAATATAGCGCTCTAACTCAGCTTTTGAATTAATTGTACCAAGTACTTTGCCATTTAAATATACTTGATAAAATAAATTAGGATTTGAATTAACTTTATAATTAAAAGCTAAAAGCGTTATAAAAAATGTCAAAAGTGAAATTGTTAATATATTTATAAACTTTTTCATAATTCACCATTTTCTTCTAAGAAACTTTCAAATTTTGAAATATTTTTTCTAAATAATAAAGGAATTGTTTTTGTTGCACCATTACGATGTTTTGCAACAATAAATTCACTCTTACTTGATCCATCCTCATAATCAACTTTTTTAGTATAATAATCATCTCTATAAAGGAAAGCTACTATATCTGCATCTTGTTCAATAGATCCTGATTCTCTTAAGTCACTTAAAAGTGGTCTTTTATCTTCTCTTGCCTCAACACTACGAGATAGTTGCGCTAAAGCAACAATTGGAATAGAAAGTTCCATTGCAAGAGTTTTTAATGAACGAGAGATTTCAGCTATTTCTTGTTGTCTATTTCCAGCATATTTAGCAGATCCTTGTATAAGTTGTAGGTAATCTATTACTATTAATCCTAAGTCTCCTGATTGAGATGCAAGTCTTCTACATTTTGCTTTTATTTCAGATATTGTCATACCTGGTGTATCATCTATAAATATTTTAGCATCAGAAAGTCTAGATATAGCTTCATCTAATTTACTCCAATCACTTTTAAGTAAATTACCTGTAGATAATTTATATCCTTCAATCTGTCCCTCTGCAGCAAACATACGATTAGCTAATTGCTCAGCTGGCATTTCCATATTGAATATAGCAACAGTTTTATTATTCTTAATTGCCACATTAGTAGCCAAATTAAGTGCGAAAGCTGTTTTACCCATAGCAGGACGCGCTGCTATAATTATTAGCTCACTACTATGAAGTCCACTAGTTAAATTATCAATTTCATCAAAACCAGTAATTAATCCAGTTATATTTCCGCCTAATTCAGATAATTGTTCCAAATTTGATTGTGCTTTTGTAATAACATCTTGAATACTTCTAAATTCAGTACCTTTTCTTGTCCTTACAACATTTAACATTTTTTTCTCTGAATTATCAAGCAAATCATTTAGCGTATCATCTGATTCATATGCTGCTTTTTCTATTTCAAGTGATGTCTCAATTAATCTTCTTCTTATTGCCTTTTCATTAACAATACTAATATAATCATCAATATTTGCAGGTGATGCTATAGAATTAATTATTTCTCCTAAATATTCAACACCACCTATTTTAGAAAGCAAATCTTTTTTTTCTAATTCATCTGTTAATGTTGTTACATCAATTGCTCTATTTGATTCATGTAATTCTTTCAACACATCAAAAATAATGCCATGATTATCTAAATAAAATAAATCACGAGATAATTCATCAACAGCTTTTTCTAATGCATATTTGGACAAAAACATTGAGGCTAATACTGCTTGTTCTGCTTCAATATTTTGAGGTATTTTCTTATCCTTCATACTTTCACCTACTTCTTAGATACTTTTACTTTAATAATTGCTTTTACTTTTTTATGAAGTTCAATTAAAACTTCATGTACCCCTAATGTATCTATTTGATGATCTAATTTGATATTTTGTTTTTCAACACGATATCCTAAATTATTAATAGCTTCTTTTATTTGTTTTACTGATACTGTTCCAAAAACTTTATCTTGGTTTCCAGTTTTAACTTTAAATTCAAATTTTTCTTTTTCAAGCTTTTTAGCAACATCAGTTAAATCTTTAACAAGCAAACTTTCTTCTAAAGCTTCTTCATTTACTTTTTTTGAAACTTTTCCAATATTATTTTCAGTTGCTTTTATAGCAAGACCTTTTTTTATTAAAAAGTTTTGAGCATAACCATCTTTAACTTCTTTTATTTCATTCTTTTTTCCTTGGCCTTTTACGTCAGTTAGAAAAATAACTTTCATAATATCCCACCTTTTTCTTTTAATATTATACTATAAAAATTGGTCAATGTCTTCTCATAATATAAAATTTCATAAAATTAAAAAGAGTATTATTACTCTTTTATTCTATCAGCCATATCCTTAATTTTCTTAAATCTATGATATAATCCCGATTTAGTTATTTTATTACCAGTTTCAATAGATATAATCTCACCTAATTCTGCAAGTGAAACCTCAGGATATTTTTTTCTATAAATAGCTGCTTCTTTTGTTTTATCATCCAATAAATCTAAAGCATTAATTGATTCAATTTTTTCAATATCTTTTATTTGCTTATTTGCTGAATCTATTATTTTATCTACATTTGCTTGTTCACAATTATTAAGACGATTTGTCATATTTTTATGATCCCTATATATTCTTATATCTTCAAAATAAAATAAGGCATTCATTGCTTGAATCAATCTTAAAAAATCTCCAATTTTTTCTGCTTCCTTTACATATACCATATATCTATTTTCTCTTTTTAAAACTTTACTATTCAAATCAAATTTATTAAGTAATTCTGATACAAAAGTAGCATAAGTTTTACTGGATACCATGAATTCTAAATGATATCTTGATTTTTTTGGATCATTTATACTTCCAACACTTAAAAAAAGTCCTCTAAAATAAGCTCTTATTAAATCATCATCTGAATATAAATACTCTTTTGGAACAATATTTTTAAGTTCTAAGTTTTCAATAATATTATCTACTTTGCTATCAATTATAATTATATAAATGTAATTTTTATTAAAGTTATAACCACGTCTTACAACAATTTTAGGGCTTATATTAAAAGTATCTTTTAAAAGTGTATATATTCTTCTTGCAACTGCAGCATTTTCTGTTTGAACTTTTATATCACTATCAATAATACCTATATTTCTTATAATTGCAGATAACTCTGTAATATTTTCAATTTTTTTTGATTCAATTTTACATATTTCATTTTTTACGGTTGTTGTAAAAGACATATAAATCACCACATACATTATACTAAAAAAAAGATACTATTTAAAGTATCTTTTTAAAATCTAACATTCTCTTTTTCTTCTATATCATTATATCTATTATCAAAAATAGAGCCTTTTTTTAATTTTATAAATGTTATAATTCCTATTATAACCATTATAATTGATATAATTTGCGCAACTTTAAAATTGTATAACATTAAACTATCTGTACGCATTGCTTCAACAAAGAATCTTTCTATTCCATACCAAATTAGATAAATAGACGTTGTTTGACCCATTTTTATATACTTATATCTTCTTACAAAATAAAGTACTATAAAGCCTATAAAACATGCAATAGATTCATATAAAAATGTTGGTGTATAATATTTCCCGTCAATATACATTCCATTTATAATAAAATCTGGTATGTGCAAATTTTTTAAATGTTCTAATGTTGTTACAGCCCCATGAGCCTCACCATTCATAAAATTGCCCCATCTACCTATTGCTTGTCCTAATATTAAACTTACAACTAGAATATCTAATAATCTTAATGTTTTTACATTATATTTTTTTGAATAAATAAATGTTACAACTAAAGCAGCAATCAATCCACCGTGTATTGCAAGGCCTCCTTGCCATACCATAAATATTTCAGCAGGATTAGCCTTATAATATTCTAAATTAAATAATACATAATAAAGACGCGCTCCTAATAATGAAAAAATAATTATATAAAAGAATAAATTAATCATAAAATCATCTGGGATATCCCATTTTTTTCCTTCGCGTATTGCTAAATACCCACCAATAAAAAAAGCCATAAATAATATAAATGAGTACCAATATATATGAAATGGTCCTATATCAACTAAAATTGGATTCATTATCTATCTCCCCTTCTAATAACAGGTTTTATTATCTTATCATCCATTAAAATATTTAATACTGATATCAAAATTGCAGCAAAGAATGCAAATAAAATACCATCAATTCTAAAATGACTTCCCAATATAAAATCAACAATTTTTAGTATTATTACATTTATAAATGGATAAAATATTCCAAGCGTTAATGCTGTAATTGGAATTGTAAATCTAACTATAATAGGTTTGATTGTTTTATTTAATATATATATTACTAATGATGCAATTATACCCCATATTCCAAAAAAACTATTATCAATATGAATTGTATTTTTAAATATAAGAGCTACTATATTAAGTATTAAGGCATAGCCTATTATATATATCATCCATTCAACTAAAATGTTTACTTTTATTTTCATTTTAAGTGCCTCCTACTTTTGTTAGTATATCATAAAAAAGAGAAAAAGTTAAATTTTCTCTTTTAATTCAAATATAATATCTCTAAGCTCTGTAGCTCTTTCAAATTCAAGATTACGAGCTGCCTCATTCATTTCCATTTCAATTTTATTAATTAATTCTAATTTTTCCTCTTTGCTCATAGATTCTGGTTGTTTTTCATCAATTTCTTTATAATTTGAAATTACTTCTCTAATTTCCTTTTTAATAGTTGTTGGAACAATATTATGTTCTTCGTTATATTTTTGTTGTATTTCTCGTCTACGCTTAGTTTCCTTAATAGCCTTTTCCATCGAATCAGATATTGTATCAGCATACATTATAACATGACCATTACTATTTCTTGCTGCACGTCCTATTGTTTGTATCAGACTTCTATCACTTCTTAAGAAACCTTGTTTATCAGCATCCATTATACATATCAAACTGACCTCTGGTATATCTAGTCCCTCTCTAAGTAGATTTATACCAACTAAGCAATCATACTTACCAACTCTTAAGTCTCTTATTATTTGAAGTCTTTCTAGTGTTTTTATCTCACTATGTAAATAAGCTACTTTTATATCTAATTTTTTTAAATATTCGGTTAATTCTTCAGCCATTCTAATAGTAAGTGTTGTAATTAAAATTCTTTCATTATTTTTAATTCTATCATTAATATTAGATATTAAATCATCTATTTGACCGTTAGTTGGTTTTACTTCAATTTCAGGGTCTAACAATCCCGTTGGTCTTATGATTTGTTCAACAACTTTATTCTTAGCTTTTTCAAGTTCGTAATCTCCTGGTGTAGCAGAAACACATATTATTTGATTTATCTTATCTTCAAACTCATCATATTTAAGTGGTCTATTGTCTTTAGCACTTGGTAATCTAAATCCATATTCAACAAGTACATCTTTTCTTGCTTGATCACCATTATACATTCCTCTAACTTGAGGTAAAGTTACATGAGATTCATCTACTATCATTAAAAAATCTTTTGGAAAGAAATCAATTAAAGTAGTAGGTGTTTCACCAGGTCCTCTAAGCGCCATATGTCTTGAATAATTTTCAACGCCCCTACATGTACCAGTTTCCTTTAACATTTCTAAATCATAGTTAGTTCTCTCTTTTAATCTTTGATACTCAAGCAATTTATTGTTTTCCTTAAAATATTTGAGTCTATCTTCTAACTCCTCTTCAATATTTACTATTGCTTTATCAAGTTTTTCTTTACTTGTAACAAAGTGAGATGCTGCGAATAATGTTTCACTATTTTTATTTGCAGTTATTGTACCTGTAACAAGATCAAACTCTACAATTTTATCAATTTCGTCTCCAAAAAATTCTATTCTTATTCCTTTTTCATGCCATGATATTGGAACAATTTCCAGTATATCTCCTCTAACTCTAAATGTTCCTCTTTTAAGATCAATATTATTTCTTTCATAAAACATATCAATCAATCTCTCTAAAACACTATCACGAGAGATGTTATCACCGACATTTAGTGTAAACATTTTACCCCTATAATCGTCAACTTCACCTATACCATAAATACAAGATACACTTGCCACTACTATAGTATCCTCACGCGTCAAAAGCGCTGATGTAGCAGCATGTCTAAGTTCATCTATCTCATCATTAATTGATGCATCTTTTTCTATATAAGTATCAGTTTTAGCAACATATGCCTCCGGTTGATAATAATCATAATAAGAGACAAAATATTCAACCCTATTATCTGGAAACAACTCCTTTAATTCTGAGTATAACTGACCTGCCAATGTTTTATTATGCGCAAGAACTAATGTTGGTTTATTAACTTTTTTAATAACATTAGCAATTGTAAATGTTTTACCTGTTCCAGTAGCACCTAGTAATACTTGCCACTTATCACCATTTATAATTCCTTCAGATAACTTTTCAATAGCATTTGGTTGATCTCCACTTGGTTTATATTTTGAACTAATTTTAAACTTATTCATAATATCACCTCGAATCAAATATATATTAACATAAAAATATCTAAAAAAAAACTCTATCAAGAGTTTATTTTATTTCTTTTTTATTATATATCCAATTAAACCAATTATACCACCTATAATTGCACCTATAATAGTTCCTGTTAATACACTATTGCCACCTTTTTTATTATCTATTAATGGTTGTATATCATCTTCATTAACATTATTATCTTTATCACTAACTATAATATTTTCAATCATTTTATCTAATTCATTAAGTTCTTCTTCACTAAATTCTTCATTTTTTTGTATTTTAAAAGTATAACCTTTTTTATTAATAACTGCATAATAATCAACTATATTTAAATCTTGATCTTTATATATTGATTTAATATATTTGGTGCTATCAGTAGTGAAAATAGTTGTTTTTGAATTACTAATTTGTTTTTCATATGAACTTCTTAATTCTTCTATTTGTTCATCAGTAAAATCACTTGAATCATATAATGATGAAGTATCTTTTATAATTATAAATAATTCAACTATTTCATCATTATTAAATTTTATTGCATCTAAATAATAATCAGTTCCATCAAATACATCGTTCATATATTCTTCACTAACACCAAGTAATTTTAAATCTTGATTATTCTTAATATTATCCTTAGTGAATACATACCATGAATCATCTAAATCAATACTAATATCTTCTATTTTAAAATCCTTTGCATATATAGTAAGTGGT
>JAFUZI010000020.1 GCA_017476705.1 Bacilli bacterium | reverse complement strand
TCAATGGTAGAATAACGGTCTCCAAAACCGCTGATGTGGGTTCAACTCCTGCTACCCCTGCCATTTAGAAATCTACTCCAACTTTTGGAGTTAATAATAAAAATACTTGGTTTTATAATCAAGTATTTTTTATTTATGAACATATAACAAATAATATGATATATGAAAAACTTTTAAAATAGTGTATAATAATATTAGCTTGCTAGGGGGATTTATATGTAATATAGAATAGTTGGAACAGCGCGTTGTACTTTGGGAAATGAATATTTTCCTTATGAGATGTATGTAGTATTTGAAGGAGAAGATAAGGAGCTATACATTGGTTTTTCAACTGAACAAGATGGCTTTGTGGATGCATATCTTAATAGACCAAATTATGTAGATAGACTTTATTATACAAGCTTTACAAAAGTAGATGAAGAATTTAAAGCAAAGTATTGTTTTAGATATTTATCAGAAACAGATAATAAAATGGAAGAAATAGAAGAAAGTTATAAAGTAGGAGATACTGTTGTAAGTGCATTCGAATATGAAGAAAACAAAGTTTATATTGGTAGAATTGATAAATTTATAGGATTTATTAAAGAAATAGAAACAGATGATAAAAATTTAATAAACCATTTTAATGATTATTATGAATGGTATTCATCTGAAATGGAAAAAGGTCCAATTCTTAAAAAGGTTAAATAACCTTTTTTATTTTGCATTTTATAATTAAAATGACTTTAATATTTTATTGCTATGAAGTTTACGTTGATACAGAAGGTGAATATTTTACTTTAGATTATTTGCTAAAAAACTCTAAAGTTTTAGAAAATAATTCAGATATAATCTCATTTATCAAAGAATATTATAATATTTAAAAATACTAACATATTGTTAGTATTTTTTTAATTATTTATGAGCCTTATATCCAAATTTATTTGTCAATGGATCTTTAAAAATAAAACTTTTGCCAGGAAATATAGTATGGGATAAATATCCAATAAAAATTAGCGCTAAAAGAATAACGGATATATAGTTGGCTATATAGCCATTATAATTCATGTTTAAAACATAATAAAAACTTAATTGACTTAGTATAATTGCTATATAAAAAATTAAAACATTAAATAGTACATTATCTTTTTTAAAAAAAATTTTATATCCGTAGAATAATAGCGGAATAGTAATAATTATAACTATTACACTTGTTAATTTTGCTAAGAAATAATTTGGATTAGCTCCATACATGTATCCATCAACTAAACTCCATAAAAAAGTTGGAGTTAATGCTATTTTAATATGTTCCCAAGTTGATTCATTAACAGCTGTAAATAAACCTACAAATTTATTATGACCAGATATATCATATAAAAAATGTGATAGAGTACCAATTATGGATATAATGATAATACTAGCAATTTGCAAAATATCACTTCCTTAATTAATTATATTAAAAAAAGGCTTTCATATGAAGCCTTAAATGAGCGCTTTTAGTTTTTCTATAAGTTTTGCTTTATATTTATCTTTTATGTGCATTATATCAAATAAATTAATAAAGGTAATTACTTCTAAAATAATAAATAAAATGAGTAATAATAAAGGTATAACTGATTTACCGCTTAGTGCTCTAACAAACAAATAATCAGAATCAGTTCCATTATATTCAAAAAATTCTTTTGATAAGCAAAATAATGCAGTAAATAAAACTAATATTACATTTAAAAAAGCCTGAATATAACCTAGTTTTTTATTTCCCTTCTTCATTGCTAAATGCCCAATAATTAGCCCAATAATGGTTACAAAACTTAGCGCAAATGTCATAAAATCACCTATCTTTCAAATATTTTAAAATATTAGTTGCTCTATAACATTATATTTATTATATTCAGTATAAAGATTTATACTACAATTATCTAATAAATTTGTAGTAAAGGTAAGTTAAAGCACTTTAAACTGTATATAAATATAATATTTAAGTGCAACCTTCCTGCTGTTGTATGGAAAATTATGCCATATATTTTCCTTTAATGTGCTGTTTATACTAACACACTTAAAATATTTTGTCAAAATATGGTTAAATTAAATTATTTATGTAATTAAAAAAGTCAGTTTAAATCTGACTTTTTATTTTATATCTAATCCACCAAAAACATTAACTGCTTCAATATAAATAGTGTATTTACCAGAACAATCTTTAGTTTTGTTTTGACAACCTCCGAAGCAATCAGTTGAAGATACAACTATATTAACATCATTAGGTACAAATAAATCAGTACCGCCAAATATGTTAACACAAGATATTTTAATATCTTTATCTATTTTCACTTCTCTTAAATCTAGGTCAATTCCACCAAATACGGTAACGCAATTAGCATCATCTATTTTTTTCCCAGCTTTATATTTTTGACCTGCAAAAACAGCTACATAGTTTTTAGCATCTTCACTTGTTTTAAATTCTTTATGTTTTTTTGAAAATGTATTTTTAAATAATAAAGATAAACCAATATAAATTAATAATATTGGAACAAATAACTTCCAAATTAAATCAAAAGTAATAAAGTCTTGACATGCAAGTAATAGTAAAATACCTATTACAAGTCCAATAAATCCTTCATTAAAGTGACTATCAAATATTGATATTAAACTTGGAATTATGATGAATAATGTCCACCATCCATCAAAAAAAAGGTCAAAATTAATAACGTTTAAGTTTTTTAGACATAAAAGTGATCCAAATACAATAAGTAATAGACCATAAATAATTCTTGTTGTTTTTTTCATAACATCCTCCTATATTCAATATTACAGTATTATTAATAATTTGTAAACAAAAAACAAGTATTTTACTTGTCTTCATTAAGTATATTTCTAATTGTTTTATAAAGGTATGGTTTATATTCATCAATTGGAAGTGGAACACCTTTTATAATTGAGTTAAATATAGTAGAAGAGGTAAGTTCAATAATCATATAAAGTGTTACTTCTGGATTTTTAAGTTTTAAATTATTTGTTTTAAGTCCGTGCATAAATGTCTCATATATACCAATTTCACCATTTTCAAAAATTGTATTAATACCTTGATTATAAAAACCAAAAGATAAATCTTTATATATAAATTTAACTAAATCAGGATTTTTCTTTAGCTCATCAATTACAAAGTCTATTACAAATATTAATTGATCATCAAATTTATTAATAACATCTGTATTTAAACTATCTAATGCTTTATGAAATAATTCATTAGATTTTTTTATTGTTAATACTTCTTGAATATCATATTTATCTTTAAAATATAAGTAAAATGTTCCTTTAGCAACTCCAGCTTCATTGACTATATCTTGAATAGAGGTGTTGTTAATACCCTTAGTAAGATATAATTTATAAGCTGAATCAAGTAGTTTGATTTCTTTTTCTAATTTTTTATCTTCTATTTTTGTTTTTATTTTTTCAACTAAATCACTCATAAATGCACCTTCAATCTAATAAAATTATAACGTATATAAAACTGATAGTCAATTTATTATCTTTATAAAATAAGAACAAAATCTAAATAATTATCAAAGAATTGACTATTGGTCATTTTTGTGCTACACTATTATTCGATTAGGAGGAAATATATGAAAAAGTTAGGTGAATTTGTTTGTAAAAACAAAATAATGATTATAATTGTATCTTGCCTTTTACTTATACCAGCTCTAATTGGTATGGTTAAAACTAAAATAAATTATGATATTTTAGTTTACTTACCAAAAGATATAGAGACAATGAAAGGACAAGATATTCTAGCAGATGATTTTAATATGGGAGCATTTTCAACAGTAGTTGTAGAAAATATAAGCCCATATGATATTTTAATGCTAGAGGATAAAATAAAAGAAATAGATGGAGTTGAAAAAGTAGTTAGTCTAGCAGATTTAACTGGTACAACAATTCCAAAGGAAATGCTTCCTAGTGAAGTTGTTGATAAAGTATCTAAAGATAATAGTGAATTAATGCTTGTTACATTTAAAACATCAACATCAAATGAAAAAACTTTAGATGCAGTTAAAGAAATAAGAGATATAACAGATAAATCTACTAAAGTAGGTGGTATGACTGCAATGGTACTAGATACTATGGATTTATCTAATAGTGAGATAGTAGCATATGTAATTATTGCTGTAATTTTATGTATTATAGTATTAATGCTTGCACTTGATTCATATTTCGCACCAATTCTTCTTTTAGGAAACATCGGTGTTGCTATACTATTTAATATGGGAACTAATATATTCTTAGGAAATATCTCATATATTACAAAAGCTATATCTGCTGTACTTCAACTTGGAGTTACAACAGACTTCTCAATATTCTTATATCATAAGTATGAAAATGCTAAGAAAAAAACTAAAAATAAAGATAAAGCAATGAGTGAAGCTATAGGTGAAACTTTAGTATCTGTTTTAGGTTCGAGCTTAACTACTGTTGCTGGATTCTTAGCACTTTGTACAATGAATCTAACACTTGGTCGTGATATTGGTATTGTTATGGCTAAAGGTGTTATTATGGGACTAATATGTGTTGTAACACTATTTCCATCACTTATACTTGTATTTGATAAAAAATTATCAAGTCATAAACATAAACCTATTATTCCAGAATTCAAAAAATTAAAGGAATTTACTCTAAAACATTATAAAACTATATTTATAGTATTCTTAGTTTTATTAATACCAGCATGGTATGGTAATAAGAATGTAGATGTATATTATAATCTTGATAAATCACTACCAAAGGATTTAGCAAGTTCAATTGCAAATACTACACTTAAAGAACAATATAATATAGTTTCACCTGAAGTTGTTTTAGTAAGTAACAATTTAAAAAACAACGATATAAATGATATGGTTAGTGAAATTAAAAAAATTGATGGTATTGATTTAGTATTGTCAGCAAGTGAATTATCTAACTTAGGTATTCCAGAATCTATTATGAGTGATGATGTTAAAGTAATATTTAAAAGTGATAAATATCAAATGATTTTTATAAATTCTATTTATGGAACTGCTACTGATGAGTTAAATAGTCAAATAGATAAAGTAAACAAAATAGTTAAATCATATGATAAAAAATCTATAGTAGCAGGTGAAGGAGCCTTAATGAAAGACTTAGTTGAAATAAGTGATAAAGACTTCCATAATGTTAACTATACATCTATTGGTGTAATATTAGTTATTATGCTATTTGTACTTAAATCTATATCTCTTCCAATACTACTTGTATGTGGTATAGAGTTTGCTATTTTAGTTAATATGTCAGTTCCATATTATATGGGATCTACAATTCCATTTATTGCATCTATCGTAATTGGTACTATTCAATTAGGTGCTACTATTGACTATGCGATATTAATGACTACTAAATATCTAGAAATGAGAAAAAAAGGTGTAGAAAAACATAAAGCAATGAAAAATGCACTTGATAATTCAGTAAACTCTATATTTGTAAGTGGACTTTGTTTCTTTGCTGCTACATTTGGAGTAGGTATATATTCTAAATTAGAGATGATAGGATCACTTTGTACACTTATATCTAGAGGAGCGATTATAAGTATGATCGTTGTCATAATGATTTTACCTTCAATATTATTAATATTTGATTCATTAATAACTAAAACAACTAAAGGGTTTGTA
>JAFUZI010000019.1 GCA_017476705.1 Bacilli bacterium | reverse complement strand
TAAATTCTGTATAAAGACCATTAAATTTATTTCTATCAATAGTAACATTGTTAGATCTAGCTATTTCATCAATAGCCATAAAACCCATATTATGTTTTGTTCTATCATACTCTTTACCAGGATTACCTAGTCCAACTATTAATTTCATACATCACCTCTATGATATTCTTTATATACATCACTTTTTGACATTCCTCTATCTTTAGATACTTTTTTAAGCGCTTCTTTTTTATCCATACCATTCATAATATATAAATTAACATGTTCAATAATAGATAAATTATCATATGTCTTCTCTTCAGTATTGCCTTCAACAACTATAACAAGTTCACCTTTAACATCAACCATTTCACTCTTTATATCACTTATTTTACCTCTATATACCTCTTCAAATTTCTTAGATATTTCCCGGGAAATACAAATATTTTTATTTCCCAAAACGTTTTCCATAGATTCTAAGGTTTCAACTATACGATGTGGAGCCTCATAAAATATCATTGTATAAGGATAATCTTTTAGTGATTCTAACTCTTTTTCTCGTTTACTACTTTTATTATTTAAGAAACCATAGAACAAAAATGGTTGAGGAGAAAGCCCTGATACTGTAAGAGCTGGAACAAAAGCTGTAGGCCCAGGTAATGATACTACGTTATAATTGTTTTCAATAGCAACTTTAACTAGTTCATATCCAGGATCTGATATTATAGGTGTTCCTCTATCTGTAACAAGGCCAACATCTTGTCCATTATTTAAGAAACTTAGTAATTTATCAGAATTCATCTCTTCATTAAATTTATGAGAAGCAATTAATTTTTTACTTATTCCTAAATGATTTAATAGTTGTCTTGTTATTCTTGTATCTTCACAAAAAACAACTTCTACACTTTTTAATGTATCAATAGCACGTAAAGTGATATCGTCTAAATTACCAATTGGAGTTGGTATCAAATATAGCGTAGGTGAATTATCATAACTCTTTTGTGACATAATATCACTCCTTTAAACATAGATATTATACAACATTTTACGATTAATGTAAAAAACAACTACAAAGAGTTGTTTAAAAATTCATTTAATTGTTCTGTATATGTATGATCACTATTATGAAGATATAAAGGTTCCATTATCTTAACACCTGGTTTACCATTTTTAGTTCCTTCAATAAGTAATATATTAGATGGTTTATCTTTTTTTGAATACACAAATTGTATTTTTTTAGGCTCAATATTATTATCTTTCATAGCACTTATTATATCAATTAATCTCTCAGTTCTATGAACAATAGCTATATTACCATTATTTTTTAAAAGCTTTTTAGCAATCACCATTACTTCTTCTACATTAAGAGATTCTTCATGCCTAGCATACGCTTTATGTAAATCATCATTTTGTTTCATATCCTTAAAATATGGTGGATTACATGTAATAGTATCATACATATCTGTTTCACAATTTTTTGAAAATTCTTTAATATCTTCATTATAAATAGTTATTTGATCTTCTAATTTATTATACTCTACTGACCTTTTAGCAAGCTCATATACATCTTTTTGGATTTCAACTCCATCTATAGGATTAGATGTTCTAGTTGTAAGTACTATTGGAATAACTCCATTCCCACATCCAATATCAAGTATTCTTCCTTTTTTCTTTGATAATGTTACAAAATTAGGAAGTAATACAGAATCTATAGAAAACTTAAACATAGAGTCATCTTGATATACTTTTAAATTAGGATATCCTAGTAAATAATTAAGCATCTACATCAACTATTCCTTTATCTTGAGTTTCTACTTTATATTTTCGTCTTAATATATCAACAGATACTACTTTACCTTTAACTTCTCCATTATCAATCATTTTACCTACTTGAGGAAGATCTTTTCTACATTCTTTATAACATTCATTTTCATATTTTAAACAACATAATAGTCTTCCACATAATCCATTTATTTTAGATGGATTTAATGATAAATTTTGGTTTTTAGCCATTGATATAGAAACAGAATCAAAATCATTCATAAATCTTGAACAACATAGTTTTTGACCACATAAACCAAGTCCAGATATTTTCTTAGCTTTATCTCTTACACCTATTTGACGAAGTTCAATACGTGTTTTATAAATAGATGCAAGTTCTTTAGCTAAATCTCTAAAGTCGATTCTTTGCTCTGAGAAGAATGTAAATATAAGTTGTTCTTGATTAAATGTAAATGTAGCATCTATTATATTCATATCAAGTTCATACTTTTTAGCAAGTTCCTTACATTTAGTAAGTGCTTCTTTAGCTAACTTAACATTATCTTTATTTTGATAATAGTCTTTTTTTGATGCTATTCTAATAACTTTACCTAAATCCTTTTTTAAATTAGCTGTATCTATTGGATGAATTGGTGTAGATACAGTACCAAAGTTCTTTACTCCATTATCATCAACTATTACCGTTGTATTTAATTTTAAATTATCTAGTGTTGTAAAATAGTATTTAATTTGTGAATCATTATTAAATACAATACCAACTATTTTATCCATTCAAATCACCTTCTAAGTCTATTACTAGTTTATCAATAAGTAAATTTGTATTAGCATTTACTTTTAAATATCCTTTTGCGTCTACTATACAATTAATCTTTTTTTCTAATTTATTTAAATCATTATAACTTGCTATCTTTTCAATATCTTTTAAATCAAATATATAATTATTTGTATTTATTTTATAGTTTATTACATCTTTATAAAAAAGTGTCATTATATCAAAGAATACTTCTAGTTTTAATCTATCATCAAATATATTTAAAACCATATTCTTATTATAGATTAAAGCATCTAGTTTATGTTGTTCTAAATAATATATATAATCTATTGTACTATTAACCATTTCTTCTAAATTATAAGCATCATCTACATTTATTAAATATGAAATTTTATCAAGCATTGATGAAGATTTATCATAATTTGATTTAGCAAGTGTTATTATCTGACATCTCGATATTATAGTATCAAGTAATCTATGAATATTATCAGTAGCTAAAATTGCAATTATACCTTCCTCTGGTTCCTCAATAAATTTAAGTATTGAGTTTGCTGCAGATGTATTTAAACATTCAACATCATTAATGATATATACTCTTCTTGATGATTCTAGGCCTTTTGTTTTAAAAGCCTCTTGTAAATCAATTAATTGTTCTTTTTTAATCCACATTCCATCTGGTTCAATTATTTTAAGTTCTGAATATATATTTTTATCTATGTTTTCACATACTCTACATCCAATACTATCATCCTTTGACATATGATGATTAGGACATAATATTGCTTTTGCAACGCTTATTAAAAATTCTCTTTTATTTCTATATCCATTTGTTTCAAATAAATATGCATGAGATAGTTTATTATTATTTATTGCATTTGATATTATTTTATATGCGACTTTTTGTTCTTCTTTAAAATCATCAAGCATATCATCACTCCTTAGAATATTAGTACATGTATAAGTATTAGTGAAAATAAAGATGATACACCAAATATACTTATAATTAAAATATTTACTATGTTGATTGGAATTATTATATTAAGTGGGACTGCTAAAACATTATATCCATATAGCAAAAAACAAGAAAAAATAATTTTTTTAATTATTTTACATATAGTAGTCATTTTATCACCACTTAATTTTATGTAACAAACTAAAATATATTCTTTCTATCTTCTAAAGCCATTTCTAAAGTTAATGAATCTATGTATTCCATATCTACACCAATTGGAACACCATGTGCTATTTTAGATACTTTAACATTTTTACCTTCAAGTAATTTAGAAATATATAATGAAGTTGTCTCACCCTCTACACTTGGCTTTACAGCAAGTATAACTTCTTCAATTTCATTATCTTTAACTCTATTAATTAATTGTTCTATATTTATATCTTCAGGGTTTACATTATCTAGTGGAGATATTAATCCATCAAGTACATGATATAAACCATTATATGAACCTATTTTTTCAAATAAAATGACATTTTTTGCATCTTCTACAACGCATATTACTTTTTTATTTCTATCATTTTGTTTACATATTTCACATAAATCATCTTCAGATAAGTTATTACAAACAGAGCATCTTTTTATTTTTTCTTTTACATTACTTAAAGATTCAGAAAATAATTTTAAAATATCTTCATCCATATCAAGTGTTGAAAGTGCCATTCTCTCAGCACTCTTCTCGCCAATTCCTGGTAGTTTTTTAAAACACTCGATTAAATCATTTAAAGTCTTTGGATATTTCATTAGAATAAACCTGGCATTCCTTTAGTATATTTACCCATTTTTTGTTCAGTAACTTTATCTATTTCTTTCATAGCATTATTTATAGCAACTACTATCATGTCTTCAAGCATCTCAATATCATCTTTAGATAGTTCTTCAGAATCAATTTTTATATTTTTAATTGTTTTATCTCCTTTAAGTATAACTGTTACAAAGGAAGACGTTCCAGTAAATTCAGTATTATCGATTTCTTCTTTTTCCTTCATCATATTTTTTTGTAAAGCCTGCGCTTGTTTCATCATTGCTTGTATATTCATAAAATTTTACTCTCCTTCATTTATATATTTATATTCTTTTGTTTTATTATTAAATTCTGTTTTGATTTTTTCCCATTCAAATGTATCAACAGCTATTCCTTTTATAACTCTATCAAGTTCATCAAGGAAGAAGTTATCAATTTCTTTTAATTTACCATTAAAATCATTTATATCATCATTATTGTCAAATACTATAATAAAATAGTTATTTCCATATGCTTTTATTAAGCCTTTTTTTATTAAACTATATATATTTGATATAGATTTTATGTTTTCAACAGTATTTTTAAACTCTAAATAGTCTTTTTTGTTAAAACTACACAAAGTATTATTTACCCTTATTTCTTTTGGATTAAGTTTTGTTTCTTTAACTTTTTCTTCAATTTTTACTTTTTCATTTGTTTTCTTTGATTTAACTATTGCATTATTATCAATATTTAATAATTTAATAACAGCTAGTTCAAATAAAAGTTTTACATTTAAAGCATTTTTCATATCATATAGCGTTTCATTAAACACCTTAATAAAGTTCATTATCATATCAAGAGTTATATCTAAATCATATTCTTTTGTTGAATCAAAATAATTAGGAACATTTTTATATATCATTACATTTCTTAAATAATTAATTACCTCTTCAGTTAATTTATAGAAATCTTTTCCATCACTATTATATTTATCTATTTTTTTAAATATATATTCTGTACTATTTTTTAAAATATTATTAATAAATTCTTTTAATTCATTATCAGTTATCGTACCATTTATTTCATGTATATCAGATACGGTTATTAATTTATCGGTATAAGCTGTTGCTTGATCAAGTAAACTTAAGGCATCTCTCATACCACCATCAGATAAATAAGCAATTTCACTTAAAGCATCTTTTTCTATTTGAATATTTTCTTTAAGAACTACATATTCTAATCTTTTCATCATTTGATCTAAAGAAAGTTTTTTAAAATCAAATCTTTGACACCTAGATAAAATAGTTAAAGGTATTTTATGAGGATCTGTAGTTGCTAAAATAAAAATTGCATGTTTTGGTGGCTCTTCTAATGTTTTAAGTAAAGCATTAAAAGCTCCAGTAGATAACATGTGTACCTCATCTATTATATATATT
>JAFUZI010000018.1 GCA_017476705.1 Bacilli bacterium | reverse complement strand
TTTCTATCTCAGAGTTGATTACTTTTCCATCTTCATAATATTTTGTACATGCTTCAGTTGTAATTGTAAAACCTTGTGGTACAGGAAGACCTATATTTGTCATTTCAGCTAAGTTAGCTCCTTTACCACCTAGAAGTTCACGCATATTAGCATTTCCTTCTGTAAATAAATATACGTATTTTTTCATGTATGTCTCCTCCTATATTTAATTATAACAAAATAAAATACTTCATAATACATTTATTTGTTTTCTTGACACTATTAGACAAAATAAGAATGTCGAATAATATCAATAGTTTTTTAAACTATTATAATTTTTCAAAATATAAATTATAAAACTATTCAATTTTAAAAATTCGTTAAACCAATTATATAAATTTAAAAGTTATTTTATTTCAATTTTTAAAATTAGATATTTGTAAAAATATAAAGTTAGTTTTATTATGGCTTTGACACGTTTTATTATTGTTGTGCTCCTATCTATTTTATAGAAAGGAGTGATAAGTATGAAGCATAATGAAAAATTCTTACATACTGAAGTAATCATTCTTCTATTTATAATTATTATCTTAATTTTTAAGTTAATATAAAAAAATAAAAGAACACAACATATTATATAACTAATAGTTGTGTTCATAACCAACAATGAGCACACGTAATAAAGCGTGTCCCTAATTAAATTATATTCTAATTCTTATAATTAGTCAAATAGATTATTCTTCATTCATAGATAAAACTGATAAGAAGGCTTCTTGTGGTACTTCTACACTACCTACCATTTTCATACGTTTTTTACCTTGTTTTTGTTTCTCTAAAAGTTTTTTCTTACGTGTTATATCTCCACCATAACATTTAGCAAGTACATTTTTTCTAACTGCTTTAATGTTTTCACGAGCAATAATTTTAGCGCCTACTGCTGCTTGAATTGGAACTTCAAATTGTTGTCTTGGGATAAGTTTTCTTAAATTTTCTACTATTGCTTTTCCTCTATTATAAGCAAAGTCTTTATGAACGATTAAACTTAAGGCATCTACAATTTCACCATTAAGTAATATATCCATTTTAACCAAATCACTACTCTTATAACCAATTAATTCATAATCAAATGAAGCATAACCTTTAGTAGAAGACTTTAGCTTATCAAAAAAATCATAAACAATTTCTGATAAAGGTATTTCATAGTGAATATTAACACGTGTCTTATCTAAATATTCAATAGATACATAGTTTCCTCTTTTATTTTGACATAATTCCATAATAGGACCTATATATTCACTTGGAACTATTATATTAGTTTTAATATAAGGTTCTTTAACATCCTTAATCTTAACTCTATCAGGCATAACAGCTGGAGAATCTACTCTTAAGTTAGACCCATCAGTTAATTCTACATCATAAATAACAGAAGGAGCTGTAGCGATTAAGTCAATATGAAATTCTCTTTCAATTCTCTCTTGAATAATTTCCATATGAAGAAGACCTAAGAAACCACATCTAAAGCCAAAACCAAGTGCTTGCGATGTCTCAGGAGTAAACTCTAAGGCAGCATCATTAAGTTTTAGTTTTTCTAAAGCTTCTCTAAGTTCAGGAAATTTAGAAGATTCAGTTGGATATATACCACAGAACACCATAGGTTTCATTGGCTTATATCCTGGAAGTGAAGGTGTATTAGAACCTGCTTTAACTATAGTGTCACCAACTCTTACATCTTCAATACTCTTGATGGATGCTGATAAGTATCCAACTTGTCCTGCAACTAACTCATCAACCTTAGTCTCATTAGGTGTATGAATATAAAGCTCAGCAACATCGTATGTTGCACCAGTTGCATTCATCTTTATTTTATCTTTAATTTTAATAGATCCATTAACAACGCGAAGTGATGTAACAATACCCCTATATTCATCAAAGAATGAATCAAAAATAAGTGCTTGTAAAGGTTCATTAACAGATCCCTTTGGAGGTTCTATTCTATCTATTACAGCTTCTACTAACTCTTTTATACCAATTCCGTTTTTTGCACTTGTAAGTATAATATCATCACGAGAAAATCCTAACATATCAACAAGTTCATTTGTAACTTTTTCAATGTCAGCATTAGGTAGGTCTATTTTATTAATAACTGGTATTATAGTTAAATCATTATCAAGAGCCAAAAATAAGTTAGCAAGTGTTTGTGCTTCTATTCCTTGAGCTGCATCTACAACAAGTATTGCTCCTTCACATGCAGCAAGACTTCTTGATACTTCATAAGAAAAGTCTACATGACCTGGAGTATCTATTAAATTTAAATAATATTCTTCACCTTTATAATTATATTTTAAATTAACAGCATTAAGTTTAATTGTAATACCGCGTTCTCTTTCAATATCCATGCTATCTAGTAATTGATCTTTTTTTTCTCTATCAGTAATAGCATCAGTAACCTCTAGTATACGATCAGCTATAGTACTTTTTCCATGATCTATATGAGCAATTATTGAAAAATTTCTAATATTCTTTTGATTCATAAAATCACCAAAATAATTATATCAAAAAAAGTTAAATTATTCTACTAATTATGATTGAAAAAGTTGACCTAAAAAAGACATTGTTGAGTCAATTCCATTAGTTAAAATATAGCCAATTTCTTTTGAAATAGAATAGCCTATATCTGATGCTTTATTATTATATTTTATATCACGCTCTTTTATATAATCAGTGAGCGTAACATTTTTACCATCACTTACATCACTCTCAAATTTTCTCATTGCTTCTTCATTAAGTTCAACCTGTTTATGCGTCTGAAATTCATAATAACCAGAAGCTTTGGATATAAATAAAACTATATAAATTAAAAATAATATTTTGAATATCCTAACAGCTATAACTTCCCTTTTATCTTTTTTCTTATCCATTATTATCACCCAAATACGACTTAATCATATCCTTTATAGCAATCATAGTATTCATAACTTCATCTATTGTATTTTCATTCCCACCACACTCAATTAAAATAATATTAGGACTCAAATCTTGATTAAATCTTCCCCTTATACCAGTTCCAGATTTAGTAAGAACTCCTCTAGATATTCCATTATACTTAGATTTAATAATATCATTTAAAGCATTAGCTAAGTTATAATTATCTTTAAAATGTTCATTATTTTCTCCTACTACAAATAGTATTTTGGCATAATTTCTATCATTAATTGAAACAGTTGATTTATCTTTACTAATTGAATCTCTATGTAAATCAATTATTAATTTTAAATTGGGATATTGTTTAATTTTTTCTTCTAAATAATACCTACTTGCTTGATATGACTCAGAATAAGGTAGATTAAATCTATTCAAATAATCACTCATACTATTTTCTTCTACAACTGTATTAATTCCATCTTTATTAAGTAATCCTTCAAGAAGATATGATGCCATTTTAACATTTGGTGTTAAATTATAATCACTTAAATAATCAGCATTATATGATTCTGTATCATGAGTATTATATATATAAATACTCGGATTATAATTATTCATAACATATGATGCTTCTATTTTATTATTTAATTTTTTATAATTAAATTCTGATTTTAAAATGTTTTTTGGATTTTTGGCATCCATTTTTAAAATATGTTTTGTAAAATATAAAATATAATTTTTATACTCAAATTTTTTATAAAAATTAGAATCATTAATCATTCCTTTTATAAATGATTCATTCGATATATTTAAATTCAACAAAATTTTAGTAGTCATAAAACAAGATAATATAATAATAACTATATATAAAAGTGTTTTTTTCTTTCTTTTCTTAGATTTAAATCTTCTCATATAATCACCTGAGTAAAGTATAAAATATGTCTTATAAAAAATATGTCACTTTAAAGAATATTTATAAAATATTCAAATAATGAATCATTGTTTAAATCTTCAGGATGCCATTGAACGCCTATAATAAATTTTTTATTAGAAACCTCAATTCCCTCTATTACACCATCATCTGATGTTGCAGAAACTTTATAAACAGTATCAATTACTCTATCATGATGTCTACTATTAACAAGTAATTCATTAGTTTTATATATTTTGTATAGTAGACTATCAGACTTTATATATACAGTATGTTTTTTTAAATAATGATTATCTATAGGCGCTATTTTATTACCTAATACCTGCATACCTAAGCAAATTCCAAGATATGGTATATCATTATCTATTGCATAATCTAATACTTCTCTATCAAAAGAAGATATATCGTCTCCTCCAGGTGCGATTAATGCATCCATCTGTTTTACTTCATTCATTGAACCATAAGGTATTATAAAAACATTCACTTTATCTTTTAATTTTTTAATATAATTTGAGTAACAACCTATAAATTCTTTGTTATTAATAATTTGAGTTCTTGATATTATTCCAATATTCTTCATACTTAAATATATGAAAAAAGATTATGTTTTAGCCCATAATCTTTTCCATTACTTTTTCATATATTTCATTATTAATATCTTCTTTAGTTCTGATTTTGCCATCTTTAACACAATCAATTTTTATATAATTATGTAATTTAGAAAGTTCTAAGTAACATTTCTCTGCATGCTTTAAATGTTCTGGATTAAGTTCATGTTGATCTAATTCTGTTCTATTTTTCTTTAAAATGCATGCTTGTTCATATGGCATATATAAGAATATTGTTATATCAGGACGTGGTAGTTTAAGCAAATCATATTCTAGACTACTTAAAAAATTATACATTTCTAATCTTTTTTCTTTATCAAGAATTTTACTTCCTTGATGAGCCATATTAGACTCAACATATCTATCAATTATTAAATTATTATTTTTTAAATTTTCTTCTATCAAAGGTTTATTATATAATCTATCTGCAGCATAATAAAGACTTGCTACCTTAGCATCAACATTAACTGCTCCTTCAGGAAATACACACTTCCCAATTGATTCTTTACCAAGATAAGATCCTCCTACGATTTTTCCTGTAGGAGATTCATATGCAGGAAAGGTCATATAAAGCGAATTAAAGCCCTTTTCATTTAATCGTTCAAGTAGCATTTTACTTTGAGTTTCTTTTCCAGAGCAATCAGTTCCCTCTATTACTATTATTTTATTCATAAATACCTCCAAAAATAAAAGACTAGTAACCTAGTCTTTGTTTTCTAATTTTTTTAAAACTTCTTTAGTTACATCAATGGCTTTTTGTCTAACAGCCTCAGCTGCACTTTCTAAAACAGGTGTACCTTTTTCAACTGCATAATCAACTAATTCTGCAGCCATATCTTGAACATCTTTAGCTTTTTTCTTTGCGATTTTTAATACTTTTTCTTTATCTAAATCAGCAAGTTCTTCTTGAATCAAAGCAATCTTAGCAGTAATTGTTTCTTTTACCTCATCTTTATCTAAATCTTTTGCTTTATTCATTAATTCATCAATCTTTGCTTTTAAATCACGTCTAGTTTCAATACCTTTTTTTGGAGCAAATAAAACTCCAAGTCCTGCGCCTATAACTGCACCTGCAAATAATTTTCCTAAGCCTTTTTTATTCTTCTTCATTATCTTCATCCTCTTTCTTTTTTCTTTTTGTAAAAAGATTTGTAATACCATTTGCGATTGTACCAACAACTTTATCACTTACAATAGAAATTGTATCAGTTGCTGTATCAATAATATCAAATACTCCATTTAGCTTTTTTTGTTTTGTATCGATATCATCAACAACATGATTTACCTTATTTACTGTTTTAATCATCTTTATACCAAGGATTATTAAAACTACTAAAAGTATACTACCCAAAATACACAATATGACTAAACATAATTCAGATATATCTATCATTACTCATCATCCTTTTTTTCATAGCTAGAATCAAGTATATCAAATAATTCACTTTCTTCTAAATCATCTTCAACTTCTTCTTTTATTTTTTTCTTCTTAGTTTTAGTCTTTGTAACTTTTTCATTTTCATCCATCATATTATTAATTTTTTCTAATTTTTTCTTTTGTTCTTCAAGCTCACGAGCAAGCTCCATTGTTTCATCATCATCAGCAAGTGATTTAGCAAGCTCAACATCACTTTTAGTTGTCTCTTCTTCATCGTCAAGTAAATTTCTTGATATTTCAACATCAGATACTGTATCATCATCATCTAATAAATTATCTACATAAATATTATCATTTGTATCAAATTCTTCATCTAAATCTGGAAAACTATTTTTAGGAATCATATCAATTCCATTTGTTTTATTATCAATTTCTTCTATAATAGCATCCTTTTTTTCATCTAATTCATCTAATATTTCTTCTTTTTTAGAATTTAGTTTACCAAATATTTCATCTACTGTTGATGGTTTTCTCTCAACTAATTCTTCATTTGAATTATCTAATTCTTCAAATTTATCTAATTCTTCAAAAATATTTATATCTGGTTCAACTACTTCATCATCATCCAATAATAGTGATTTACCTAATATATCATCTTTTATATCATCTTCTAAATTACCAAATGCTTTTTTTCTTACATCATCAATGTTACGAGCTGGACTTTTATATAAAGTAGATACAACCTTTTTAGGTTTTATATCATCTTTATCATAATTTTTATCCAAAACACCATATACAGGTGATATTATTGGAGATGGTTTAAACTCACGTTTTGTAACAGGCTCAGTATTAATCACTGCTCCTTTATAAGCAACTGGTTTAATTTCTTCTTTTTTTACTTCCTTTTTAATTTCTTCTTTTTTAGGCTTATCTAATTCTTTAAAATCATCATCGTTAAAAATAACAAATTTTTCTTCTCTTGTTTGTTTCTTTTCAACAGGAGTAATTTCTTCTTTAGACTCAGCTGGTTCCATAATTTCAATTGATGGTTTAACATCAACATGTCTAACCTCTTTTTTTATTGGCTCTTCTTCAACTTCTTCAGTAAATAAATTTTTTACCTTATCAAATAATCCCATAATTTCACCTCTATTTTTTATCATCATTATACTTTAAAAAATTTTCTTTATTTTCTTTTTTTACTTTAAACTTTGTGTATTGTTCTTCTTTATTTGTAAAATATTCTTCATCAAGCATAAGAGCGATTATATTATCGTTAAATTTAACTGTTGATAATATATATGATGCATCAAGTACTACTTTATTAATATCTTTCTTCTTAACTAATGCTTCAATTTTTGCATAGTTATAATCAAATGTAATTAAATACTTTTTATCCTTTTTTTTAATTTCCAAATATCCTTCTTTTTTATCATTTATTTTTTTTGAATAATATAATTTTTTATTTTCTTTATAATCAAGTTTTGTTTTATGATAATATCCAACAGCGTCTATATATAAATAATAATAATTACCATTTGAATATAAAACATCATTTAATTCATTTGTATCAATATAAGATACTCCTCTAGGCCTATAATATTTATATCCCTTTCCTATACGATTATAAAGTTTATTATCTTTAGACAAAATAACACTTGTAATATTATCAATACTACTTGTATCAATTCTAACTACAGTACATCCGGTCGTTAGAAAGAGAAGTATAAATGCAATCAATATTTTTTTCATATTTCACCACTCTTATTATAATTATAACAAAAAATACAAAATTAAGCCATAATTTAGTTAAAATTATGTAAATAGTGTGTCTATTTATAAACTCTTATTTTATATATAGGAAATCCTTTTGAATGAAACTTCATTTCATATTCTGTTGGAATATTATTCTCTATATCATCATTATACAAGTCTAACGATAATTCTTCAATAGTAAATCCTTGCGCGTTAAATGTCATAATTGAATATTCAAATAATTTTCTATTATCTGTTTTAAATGTAATAATCTCTTTATTTTTAAATATATTTTTATATTTATTTAAAAAATTAGGACTAGTAAGTCTTCTTTTTGCATGTCTATCTTTTGGCCATGGATCTGAAAAATTTAAGAAAATCTCATCTATTTCATGATCAAATACTTCTTCTATTTTTCCTGCATCCATTCTGATTAATTTTAAATTAGATAGATCTAGTGTATCAAGCCTTCTTATAGCTTTTACCATAACACTATCATATTTCTCAATTCCAATAAAATTAATATTTGGATATTTTATAGCATTTTCTATGATGAAGTTTCCCTTACCCATTCCTATTTCTATACGAATAGGATTATTATTATTAAATAATTTATTAAATGAACCTTTATGATTTAAATAATCTTTAATAACA
>JAFUZI010000017.1 GCA_017476705.1 Bacilli bacterium | reverse complement strand
TTAGATCACACTAAACTTACTCCAGGGCATGTAACTAGCATGTTTGTTGTAATAGGAGCTTTTTTAGATATATTTAGTATATATGATAAATTAATTTTGTTTGCAGGTGCTGGAGCATGTGTTCCAATAACTAGTTTTGGACACTCTTTGATTCATGGTGCAATTAAGAGTGCTATTGATAATGGGCTAATAGGTCTTCTTATGGGTATGTTTGATCTAACAGCATCAGGTATAACTGCAGCTATTGTATTTTCATTTTTACTTTCATTTATATTTAAACCAAAAGATTAATGTGATATAATTATATTGGTGATGGTATGGACTGTGTATTTTGTAAAATAGTAGAAGGAATACTTCCTTCAAAAAAAGTATATGAGGATGATTTAATAATTGGTATTATGGATATTGATCCATATTGTGATGGGCATGTTTTATTAATCCCAAAAAAACATTATACTGATATGATGGAGTTAGATAGTGATATATTAAAACATATTAATGATGTTGCTAAAGATTTAACTAAAAAGTTAATGACTAAGTTAGATAAAAAAAGTATGACTGTAAGTTATAACTATGGAGATAAACAAGTTGTAAAACATTTTCATTTACACTTACTTCCTAATATTGATGATAAACCAACACATACAGTAGATGAGATGTATGATAGTATTATGAATAACTAACTTGTAATAATTGGTTTTATATGATATTTATGTATTTAGATGAAGTTTGCTTCATAAAATAAAAAAGGGAGATACTTAACTTTTGCACGTTGAGTACCCGCCCAATATTATTGAGAGTACTTAATCTGTAGCAGATTGAGTACTATTTTTTTATGCATAGAATCATTAAAGAAACTATTAATAAAATGATAATTAATATTAGAAATGAGATTAATAAATCTTTTTTCTTCATAAATATCAAGCCTCCTTTCACAATGAAAGTTGGCAAGTACCCAATAGTTAGTATCTTAAATGTAATTGTATTAAAATATGTTCGTATATCAATGCGTAGTTATTTATTTTTTATTAAAGCATATATTTAACTAGGTGATTAAATGAAAAAGTTTTTAATTATATTGATATGTCTTTTTATTCCATTAAATATATATGCATCAGATACTGGTCCTATTGAAGGAAATGAATTAGAGGTAATAGGTGAAGTGAAAGAGAGTATTGGACTTGCTAGTAATGCAAAGTCAGCTATATTAATAGATGCAAACACTAAAGAAGTATTATTTGAAAAAAATTCACATGAAAAATTAGCTCCTGCATCAATGACTAAAATGATGAGTATGTTACTTGTATTAGAGGCAATAGAGGATAAAATAATCGATTGGAAAGACATTGTTACTGTAAGTGAAAATGCATCAGGAATGGGTGGATCTCAAATACTCCTTGAGACTAATGAAAAGATGAGTGTATATGATTTATTTAAAGGAGTAGCAGTTGCCTCAGGTAATGATGCTATAGTCGCACTTGCAGAAGCTACATATGGAACTGTTGATAACTTTGTAAACGAGATGAATAAAAAAGCAAAAAAACTAGGGTTAAAAGATACAAATTTTAAAAATGTACATGGACTAGATGTTGAGAATCATTATTCTAGTAGTTATGATATGGCAATAATTGCAAGTGAACTTGCTCGTCATGAAAAAGTATTTGAGTTTACATCAATTTATGAAGATTACTTAAGAAAAGGAACACCTCGTGAATTTTGGTTAACTAATACAAATAAATTAGTTAGGTTTTATACGGGGGTAGATGGGCTTAAAACAGGTTATACGCCTGAGGCTGGATACTGCTTAACTGCAACTATCAAAAAAGATGATATGAGACTTATATCAGTTGTTATGGGAGAACCATCTAGTACTGTTAGAAATAAAGAAACAACAGAACTTTTAAACTATGGCTTTAGTCAATATAAAACAACTAATGTAGCGCGTAAAGACCAGGTCATAACAGAAATAGAACTTCCAAAATCAGAAAATATAAAAATAGGCATTGTACCATATGATAATGTAAATATACTTACTAAAAAAAATGAAAAGATTGGTAATATTACATATAAAGCAAAAGTTGATAAAATAGACTTAAATACAAAAGTGAATGATAAAGTTGGGACACTTTATATATATGAAGATAATAAACTTATAAAAGAAACACCACTAACTATTAAAGAAAAATTAAAAAAAGCAAGTTTTCTAACACTTTATAAAAGATATTTATCTAATTTAATAACAGGAAATATAAACTATTAAATATTACCTTTTTATGTATTGACACATTTGATATAATAAATATAGGTGATAAAATGAAAAAAATAACAGTTGATGGAAATGAGGCTTGTAGTAAAACAGCTTATCTATTTACGGAAATGGCAGGAATATATCCTATAACACCATCTAGTACAATGGCAGAACATGTAGATGAATGGAGTAAAAGTAAACTAAATATTTTTAATGATCATGTAAAAGTGGTTGAAATGCAAAGTGAGGCTGGAGCTGCTGGGTTTATTCATGGTGCTCTACAATCAGGAGTACTAGCTACAACTTTTACAGCAAGCCAAGGGTTACTATTAATGATTCCTAATATGTATAAAATGGCAGGTGAGATGTTGCCAGCTGTTATACATGTTGCAGCACGCTCATTATCAACACACTCTTTATCTATCTTTGGAGACCATCAAGATATATATGCAACACGTCAAACTGGATTTTGTATGTTAGCATCTTCATCAGTTCAAGATGCATCATATCTATCAGGAATTGCGCACCTTTCAGCTATAAAGGGTAGTCTACCTTTCCTACATTTCTTTGATGGATTCAGAACAAGTCATGAGATAAATAAGATAAATGTTTTAGAAGATGAGGACTATAAAAAATTAGTAGACTATGATGCTTTAAATAGATTTAGATCAAGAGCTTTAAATCCACTAAATGCAACTATTAAAGGAACTGCATCTAATGATGATATATATTTTCAAATGACAGAATCTAGAAATAAATATTATGATAGAATTCCTGATATAGTTGAGTACTATATGAATGAAGTTAATAAAATAGCTAATACTGATTATAAACCTTTTAATTATTATGGTTCAAAGAATGCCAAAAATATTATAGTTGCTATGGGTTCAGTATGTGAGACTATAAAAGAGACTATTGATGAGTTAGGCGGAGACATTGGTCTAATTGAAGTACATTTATATAGACCATTTAGTGTTAAACATTTACTAAATGTTTTACCTGAAACAGTAAAAAATATAGCTGTTTTAGATAGAACAAAAGAAGCAGGATCAATCGGTGAACCATTATATTTAGATATATGTGCAGCTTTAAAAGATAAAGATATAAATATAGTAGGTGGAAGATACGGATTATCAAGTAAAAATACAACACCTAAAGAAATAGAAGCAGTATATAATATGTTAAATGATAGCTTAAAAAATAACTTCACAATAGGAATAATTGACGATGTGACTAATCTATCTTTAAAATCAACTGATTTAAAAATAAATAAACACCATGAAATGCTTATTTATGGATATGGATCTGACGGAATGGTATCAGCTTCTAAATCAATAATTAAATTACTAGGTGATAATACAAGCCTTGATGTGCAAGGATATTTTGAATATGACTCTAAAAAATCAGGTGGAGTAACAATAGGTCATTTAAGATTTTCAAATAGTGAGATTAGATCAACTTATTATGTTGAAAACCCTGAGATAGTAGTACTTACAAAAGACTCATACATAAATAACTTTGATATGTTATCTAATATTAAAGAAAATGG
>JAFUZI010000016.1 GCA_017476705.1 Bacilli bacterium | reverse complement strand
TATATCTTTGTGTATATGTTTGATCACCAATTTTATATGTTACATAAACATATTGTCCAGCAAATAATGTATTATTACCCCATAATTTACTATAATCGCTGAAACTTACATTGAAGATATTTTTATCATTTGTTTTATTTAATTTTATTACTTGATCATTGTTTGTAAATATATTTTGTGTAGTTTTATGAATATATGCTGCTTCTACATCTTCAGCAATATTACTAAAGCTAATTGTAAATCCAATTCCACTTATATAAGGAGCATGTGGCCACCAACTTGTTTTTGACCATTCTAAATGCCAATCAATTGATGGATTAATATATTTTGTTTTAGCATTTAATTGTTCATTTGTATAAATAACTTTATAAGTAGCACTAGCTTCTTTAGTTACACCATTAAATGTATAAGATACTTTTACTTCTCTACTTCCTACACTTGTATTATCAAATGCAGTTACAACTTTATAATTATTAATTTCACCATCTTTATCATTATAGAATGCTTCTACTTTTAAAGTGGCAGCTTCACCATTTAAATAATAAGTATCACTATTTAATGTTAATGCAATATGATCTAAAACAATTTCAACTAAGTTATTTTTTGCATTAGTTATTTCACTAATTGCATTTTCAATTTCAGTAAGTGTTGATGCATTTTTAGAATTATTTACTGCTTCATCTAAAGCACTACAAGTAGTACTTGTATATGTTTCATTACAATTTTTAGGTAAACTATTGATTAAATCATTAAGTCTTTCTTTAGCATCATTTAACTTATCTAATTCTTCTTGTGCACTATCATGTTTTTTAACACAATCGATATGAATTCCAGCTTGACTTCCTGATACAAATTTTACAACATAAAATTCATAATAATCATATTTATTTTCAAGTGCTGGAATATTAGGATTACCATTAAATAAAGTTGTAATATCAAAATCATCATTTGTATAAACATTTGCATTTTTATCTTTTAATATACTATTATTAATTTTCTCACTATCAAGTTTTAAATTAACAGTTCCAAGTTTAGTATATGCACCAGTTACTGTTTTAGTTTTTGGATTAGGTATTTCTTTATTATTAAGATAAATAGTTGCTTTAATATTAACTATTTGATATTCTGCAGTAACTGTTAAATCACCTTTTATTTCAGTAAATTCTTTATCCCATTTTGTAAATTTATATGTTACATCTTTATAAACAGGGTTTATAAATTTATCTGTTGTTGGAGCTATTGCAGTTTCTTTGTATTTAACTGTTTTTTCTTCTTTAACATTATTTTTACCAACAAATGTTACTTTAAATGTTTTATTAGTAATTATTTCATCTATATTATCATTAGTTACTTCTACTATTCCATCTATTTCATTTTTGATATTTTTATAATCAATATCTTTCAAATCTGTTTCTTTTATTGTTTCTAATTTACCAATGCCATTACTTTTTTCATCTTTTATTTCAGAAATGTATTTTTCATCATCTAGTGCATATTTTTTAATATTGTTAATTGCTGCATTGATATAATTTGTTAAATCTTCTTTTACTAATTCATCAATTTTTGTCTCAGCATCATTTAGAAGTCTATCAACGTCAGTTATATCTTTAGCATTTTTGATAGCATCAGTATATTCTTTAACAATTTCATCTCTTGCTTTTGGATCAGTATAATTATAATCTTTTTTATAGTCTTCTAATTCTTCTATAGCTTTACCTTTAGCATTTTCTAATTCTAAAGCTTTTTCTATTTCTTTTGTATTATCAACTGGTTGAATATTTGGTATATTGTTTTCAGTTGGTAAATTTATATTTGCCTCAGTATTAACTACTGTTATTGGTACTGGTATTTCTGCAACAGGTTCTAAGGCAGTTTCTTCATTATTATCTTTTTTAATTTTTTCTTCTGCTTTAGGTTTTGTATCTTCGTCATTTATCTCTTCATTTGGATTGGCAAAAGTAAACATAAAAAATCCAATCAAAATAAATAGAACAATTCCGAAAATTCTTTTTTTGTTCATATAAATCCTCCCTTTATAAACAAAAAAGCATCTATACTATTTGTATAAATGCAGCTGACTACCATGATTTAATAATTTTAGGTTCTATAGCTTTGCGTCACTATATTTCTATAGTTTTGCCAATATATATACTAGTTTGCCCTTTCGTTCTACCAATAATATATACTATTTTTCGACATTTGTCTACTTTTAGTCACTAAAATAATTTAAAATTTTTAATTGGCCATATTTTTGCCCATGCTTTTCCAATAATTTGATCTTTTTTAATTAAGCCATAATTTCTACTATCACGGGAATTTTCTCTATTATCTCCAAGTACTAAATACATATCTTCTGGAATTTTATCATATCCTAAATCATTTAATGAAAAATCTTCTGTTACAACATCTTTTATAAATTTTTCTTTATATTTAACACCATTAACATATAAATAATTATCCTTATATTCAATATAGTCTCCTGGTAGTCCTACTACTCTCTTAATCATATGTTTTTCTTCTTGTGATAATACCACTATATCATTTCTTTCAATATTTTTTAGTCTGTATAATAATTTATTGACAATAATAACATTTCCTTCTTTTAATGTAGGATTCATAGAAGGTCCAACGACTTGTTCTATCCCAACAACAAAAATAAATAATAAAAATACAAATACAACAACCAATATATATTTAAATGTATCTTTAAATAGTTCAGTTACTTCTCTAAAATCCATAAACATCCTCCCATATAATATTATTATAACAAAATAGTAGCTTTTTATCTACTATTTTTATATAACAAGTGTCAATCTAAAATTATATCTACAATATTACATATTTTTATTCTTACATTATTTGTTAATACAATTTCCTTTAAATTACTATTTATTTTTTTTACATAACCAGTTTCAAATATATATTTTCCTCCCATTTTACTTTTATCTGGAACAAAACATTTTATTTTAATTAAACTATTTGACGATATAGCTATTTTTAATTTTCTATCCAAAATGTTTTTTTCATCATCTGTAAGAATTATTTTTTTACTAGTTATTCTTCCGGTTTCTACTATTCCATCATTATAACCTGTTAAAGCTGCAAAAGGCGCAAACTGAGCGCTACGAGACTCCATGCTCATGCGTTTATGATGCTTTAGTTCATAATGAGGCAAATTAATTATATCATCATACCTACTCATCCCTTATGACCTCCCACTTGATTATTCCTATCTATAGTAGTTGCCTCTTCACATAAATCAATAGCTTTTAAAATAGAATTTTTACCATATTTTTTCTTAATGTTTAAAAGAATATTTTGTATTTCAGTATCACTTTTCTCTTTTTTTAAAGATTGTTTTATTTTTTTGTCTTCTTCTTCTATATTAGTAAATAGATCAAATTGTTTATATATAGGCCTTTTTTCAATAGAACCAGTATGTTTTAAATTACAAACTGTTATATTTAATTTTCTAATTAATAATTTAGAATTAACAATTTTATCATATAGTTCTACCACTTTATCTCTTATTATATCAGTCGATTTTGTCATATGATCTATTCTTATTGTTCCATGAGCAGGTTTTGGAACAATTCTTCCATAATAATCTTTTTTTACATCACCATTATAATTATTAGTAACATTTGAAATATCATAGTCTACATGAAGTACAATTAAATCTGTTAAATAATCTTGACTTGCCATATCAAGAGAAAGTAACTCACTCATTTCTTTTACAATTGTTCTAGCTTTATCAAAACTATATGGCTCGTGTAATACTTGACCTGATGATAAACTATTCGTACTTGGTTTAAAACTTTTTATATCTTGCATGGTACACGGTTCATAGCCCCATGCATGGTCTATTATAAGCTCAGCATTAACACCAAACAATTTAAAAAGTAAATTTTCATCAGTTAAAGACTTTCTAGCAATATCACCCATAGTGTACATAAAGTTTTGCTCTAATTTTTTTGATATACCCTTTCCTATTCTCCAAAAATCAGTTAATGGTCTATGATTCCAAAGTAATCTTCTATAACTAAATTCATCTAATGATGCCATTCTTACCCCAAATTCATTAGCATCTGTATGTTTAGCAACTATATCCATAGCAACTTTAGCTAAATACATATTAGTACCTATTCCTGCAGTAGCAGTAATTCCTGTTTTTTCATATACTCTTTTTATCATTTTGGTTGCAAGTTCACTAGGAGTTGATTTATAAAGTTTTAAATAATTAGTTACATCTATAAATACTTCATCTATTGAATATACATAAATATCATCTTTGGATATAAACTCTAAATAAGTATTATATATATCTGTACTAACTTGCATATACCTTTTCATACGAGGTGGAGCTATTATATAATCTAACTTTAAATACTTATTATTTTTAAGTTCTAAATCATTTACTGATGAGCCTTTAAAGTTGCCTGATATACCTTTTTTTCTTTCACAATTTATCTCTTTAACTTTAGATACTACTTCAAATAATCTAGATCTACCAGAAAGTCCATATTTCTTTAAAGATGGAGTTACAGCGAGGCAAATAGTTTTTTCAGTTCTCGAGTTATCTGCAACAACTAAATTAGTAGTTAAAGGATCAAGAGATCTATCTACACATTCTACTGATGCATAGAAACTTTTTAAATCTATACAAACATATATTTTATTCATATCTATGCACCTCTAAATTATTATAACATAATTTTATCTAAAAAGCGAACAAAATATCGCAAAAAAAGATAATAGTTTTACTATTATCTAAGTACACGAAATAAATCTAAATCAAGTTTATACATCTTTGCATTATTATTTAAATAACTTCTATAATGGTCTAAATCATTAATAGGCATATTTGTAATAGAACCATTAAAGTATGTGCCATATATTATTTCATTATTATGATTAAATGTTAAAATGATAAGTCTATTATTGATAGAATCTATCTCAACAAGTGGTATATGATCACAATCTAAATTACCACTCCAATATGATGCATTACCACCATCTATATTAATTACATTGTCTTTTTTGCTATATTCATATCCAAGTTTATTATTAACTGGAGTATGACCTATTATTGTAAAAAAATCTCTAGAGCCAGGATTAGCATTTATATCATATTCCATAATCGTACGATTGATTTTACTAAGGCACAATATATCATAATATCTTTGTTCTTTATCAGTAATTTCTTTCATAAAATAATTATTTTGCATTTTTTCAATATAATTCATTACATCCTTACTAACCGAATCAATCGTTAAATTACAATTATCTAAAACAGTTTTAGGACATGATGCATGAGATATTACTATTTGCTTATTATTTAACATATCAGGAAGTTTTTGATATATTTTTAAATTTTTAACAAAACGATATAATCCTTCAATCTCATCCATTGAAAGCATATCTTCCATATGATATTTTGTAAAGCTTCCACCAATTGAAGATTGTGCCCAATATGTATTTATAAATTTTTCATGTCCACTTGGCTCATAATTAATTATATTTTTATCACGATAATATTTATAATCATTATTCATAATATGATATGAATCTATCATAGCCCATTCATGATCACCGCCTAGATATACTATCTTAACTGGGCTATTTGTCTCAATCCTTTTTTTTACATCTAAAAGTAAATCGACAGAATATATTCCTCTATCTATCAAGTCACCATTAATATATAATATAACTTCCTCTTCTTTAGCAATATTATCTAAATAACCCATAATTGCATTATAGGAATTTATATCACCATGTAAATCACTTACCACAAACTTTCTCAAAACATTTCATCTCCTTTAATGGAGCATTATCATATCACTTTTAATTATTTAAATCAAGTATTTTTAATGCTGCTTTTTTACCAGCCTCCATAGCAAGTATAACTGTAGCTGAACCTGTTGTTATATCTCCTCCAGCATAAACATTATCTATATTAGTTAAAGTATCATCTACTATAATTAATCCTTTATCATCTATATTAAGTTTTGTATTTTTAAATATTTTACTATTAGGCATAGTACCTAATGCCATTACTACCATATCGCACTCTTTAAAATGAATAAAATTTTCATTTTCAATAACATTTCGTCTGCCATCTACTACATCTGATACTTCCATATCAACAACTTCCATACCAATTACATTATTAAATTCATCAGTTATTATTTTTTTAGGATTTTGAAGAGTATCAAATATAATTCCTTCTTCCATTGCATGTTCTATTTCTCTTTTTCTTGCAGGCATATCTATAATATCTCTTCTATACATTATATGTGCATCAAATCCAAGCCTTTTTAGGCATCTTACAGCATCCATAGCAACATTACCGCCACCTATTACATATGCAGTACCATTTTTTTTAATAGGTGTTTTTGAATTTTCTTTATAAGATTTCATTAAATTAATACGAGTTAAAATCTCATTAGCTGAAAATACCCCGTTAGCATCTACTCCATCTATTTCCATAAATTTAGGAAGGCCTGCGCCTGTTGCAATAAATATATAATCAAAATTTTTTATTAATTCATCAAATGTAATAGTTGATCCAACTAATGTATCATAAATGATTTTAACACCCATATCAGTTAGACTTTTAATCTCACTATCAACTATTTCTTTTGGAAGCCTAAATTCTGGAATACCATATATTAATACTCCACCTGCTTTATGTAGTGCCTCAAATATAGTAACATCAAAACCTTCTTTTACAAGTTCTCCTGCACATGATAATCCTGCAGGCCCACTACCTATAATAGCAACCTTTTTACCATTTGATTCTTTTTTAACTACACTATTTATATTATTTAATCTTGCTTGATCTGCAGCATAACGTTCTAACGCTCCTATTGCAATTGCATCTCCTTTAAAGCCTTTTATACATTTACCTTCACATTGAGATTCTTGTGGGCAAACTCTACCACATATACTAGGTAGATTTGATGATTTTTTTATTATTTCATAAGCTAAATTAATATCATCATTTTTGATAGCTTCTATAAATTTTGGTATTTCTATTCCAACTGGGCAGCCTTTCATGCACATTGGATTTTTACAGTTTAAACATCTACTTGCTTCTTTTATAGCATCTTCTTTAGTATAACCTAACTCTACTTCATTAAAATTATTTACTCTCTCACTTGGAGATTGTATCCTCATAACTGTTCTATCCATACTATTCACCCAACATTCTATTCATTGCTTCTTTTTCTTCTTCAATATATATATTCATACGTTTTAATGCTATGTCAAAATCAATATATGCCCCATCAAATTCAGGACCATCTATGCATGCAAATTTAGTCTTACCATCAACTTTACACCTACATGCACCACACATACCAGTTCCATCTACCATTATAGGATTCATACTAACGATTGTTTTTATACCTAACTCTTTTGTATATTCTGAGACATTCTTCATCATTATAACTGGCCCTATACATACAATATAGTTATAGTTATCTTTTATTTTTTTTAAATAATCTACTACATTACCTTTAAAGCCTATTGATCCATCATCAGAAGTATAATAAATATTACGACAAACACTTTTAATTTTATCATCAATTATTATAAAATCTTTACTTTTTACTCCATATATTAAATCAATATCAAAGCCTTGTTCTTTTAAATGCTTTATTTGCGGATATACTGGTGCGATTCCAACACCACCAGCTATATATAATACTTTTTTATCTTTATATTTCTCAGGACTCATGCATATCTCGGATGGATTTCCTAAAGGGCCCACTAGAGAAAATATATTATCAGTTATACGAGATAACTCTAATGTAGATGCTCCAACAACTTGATATATTAAATGTATTTGATTTAAATATGCATCATAATCATATATAGTTAGAGGAATTCTCTCACTATCCATATTACTCATTACTATTACAAATTGGCCAGGTATATAATTTTTACATTTACCATTATCTTCTATAACCATATGAAATATATTATTAGATATTTTATCATTTTTGACTACTTTATACATACTATCACCTATATTAATTTTATCATAAATATTTAAAAAAACAGCATTTTTATCTGCTGTTCATCATTTTCTTTAATTTTTCTTTGTCTTTCTTAATTTTCTTTTTTTGACATTCCAATTTTTTATCATATTTTTTTACAATACTTTGAAAATTTGGGAAAGAAATAATAAGTCTTTTATAGAAATAATTTTTATCTTTCAAAGTCTTTTTAACCATTAAAGTTATTTCTTCTGTTGAATCTTCTTTAATATTATTAGTAACTTTTTTAAATCCTCGAATTATATTATAAGATACTATTACATCTGCAAAAAACAATATAAATATTAAATAGAATAATATATTAAATGCAACTGGATTTAAAAGATTTAAATCAAAAATAAATGCTGGTGTTCCAAGATGTATTACAACAATTCCACCTAATCCAAATAAAACCATTGTTTGAAGACAAATTCTACCATTTATATTAAATTTATTTTTACTATAATCCCACCATCTTGTATGAAACATTTTCTCCATAATATAACTTGTTGAATATTCCAAAATTGAACAAATAGCCATACATTTTAAAAATGTAGATATGATATCGTGCTCATTTGACACAAGTAAGCTCATCAATACTGCTCCACATCCATAAATAGGACAATATGGTCCTATTAAAAAACCTCTATTAACCCATTTATTATTTAAAATATAACAGTCCACTACTTCAATTGCCCATCCTAAAATAGAATATATGATAAATAATAAAAACAATACTTTAAAATCCATATTCATTACTCCTTTACAAAAAGCTTTTTTATATTTTTGTTTGGCAACAAAATTTTTACATCTTTAATAATTTTTACTTCAAACTCCTGTTCTTTATCAAGAAGCTCTTCTCCATCAATACTCCATCCCTTAGCGATTGGCTTATCAAATATAATTTTTAAATTATTTGTTTTATAAAATCTAAACCCATCAAGTGTTTTGATATCACCATTTTTTAAATGGTATAAGCTTTTAATAATTTCTTTTCTATCTTCAAGTGTACAAAATAAAACCTCAAATAATTCATCATCAAGCTTAATATCATGATAAAAATTATTTATACCAGCTATTCTATTAGCATTTGAAATAAGCATAAAAATCGAATTAATTTTATATTCTTTTCCATCTATTATATATTTTAAGCTATATTTAATAGTAGACTTTTTAAGTTCTCTTAATCCTTCTATCAAATACGCTAAATATCCAAAACTTTTTTTAAGATGTCTTGGTGTATCATAAGATACATTTGCGAATTTGCCTAAAGCAGCAACATAAGTAAAAGGATTACCATTGATTGTACATATGTCTATTCCTTTAATAGAACCATTTAATAATATTTCAATATTCTTATAAAGTGATATTTCATATCCATACATAGCGCCTATATCATTAGCTGTTCCAAGTGGAATATGTGATATTAAAATACGTTCTTTTCTCTCAAAATTACCAGTCATCACTTCATTAAATGTTCCATCTCCACCAATAGAAACAACCAAATTAGAATTAGCATTTTTTACTATTTCCTTAGCATGGCCTCTATATTTAGTGTATATAATATCAACATCATAATTATGTTTTAAAAATATATTTTTAATTTTTATTTCATTAATCTTTTTATGACGTCTACCACTATTTGGATTAATAATTAAAGTGCATGATTTCATTCAATCACTTCCTATTCATATACTTGAAAATACTCTCCAGAATCTAAATATAAAATTCCTTTTTTTTCTTCAAAATTTTTAAGAATTTCTACATAGTTATTTATTTTTTCAAAATATATTAATGTTAAATAAACATAATTACCATCATTCATTGAAAGTAAGAAACGTTCATTATCAACACTATTTGGATCATATTTAATCTCAGATATTCTAGATAATATCTTTCTATCTATCTTTGACATACAATCTAAAAAATTATTATAAATAGTATCAGGAACATAATTTACAAGTAACGCAGATGATATATCAATATCGACTTTACTTTTATCTTTTAATATTGTTTTTTTCAAAGATGAATCATAAAATAATGGATAATTTTCTTCTACATTAATATATACTTCTTTAAGTTTCTTCTTATATACCTTAGCTCTTTTTATATAAACGTTTTTCTCTAATCTTCTTTTAATTATAGAATTGCTTGTTGTTATAATTGATGGATAATCAGTAAGACCTGCAATATCTATTATCTGTTGATCAGATAATATTGAATTATTAGAAATATAAATATTTTTAATTGGAAATTTAACAAATTGATTAAATATATATATCACTAAAAAAAGAATAATTAAAGCAAGAACTACTCTGCCATATCTAATTTTAATGCTTCTTTTTTTTACTTTTCTAACTTTCCTTTTTTTCTTCTTTTTCATAGTATCACCTATTTTACTATTTCTTGTTCAAGTATTAAATCAACATTGTATTTATCTTTTACTTTTTTAGTTATATCCTTAATAAGATTTGCTATATCAGATCCTTTAGCTGATCCTCTATTTACAATAAAATTTGCATGTTTTAAACTAACCTCTGCATCACCAACACGTATCCCTTTATATCCAATATCTTCAATTAATTTACCTGCATATAATCCAGGTGGATTTCTAAATACAGAACCAGCAGATGGATATTCTAAAGGTTGAGCTTCAATTCTTCTTTTACGTCTATCCTCTATAATATCCATTATTTCGTCTTTATCACCATCACTTAAAACAATTGTAGCAGATAAAATAACATAGTCTTTATGTGTTTTAAAAAATGATGTTCTATAATGATACTCTAAGTCTTTATTATCCATTACTTTTATCTCAAGACTTGGAGTAAGTACTGTAACATTTTTTACAATATAACCCATATCTGAGCCATATGCTCCAGAGTTATTATATATAGCGCCACCAACTGTACCTGGTATTCCAGTTGCAAATTCAAACCCAGTTAAACCTCTCCTAGATGCTTTTAATGCAACATTAATTAAATTACATCCGGCTTCAACTTTAATAGTTCTTCCATCTATCAATAGATTAGTTAAATCTAATTTAATAAGAACACCATCATAATCTCCATCAAATATAAGATTAGTTCCTCCGCCTATTATTTTATGTTTAATTTTATTAGTTTTTAAATAATCTAATAGTTTTTTTAAATCATTTATATTATTAACTATAACAATGTTTTTTGCTTTTTCATGTAGTTTATATGATGTATATTTTTCTAAACTAACATTTTCTATTACTTTGCCACATTTTAATTTTTTTAACTCGCTTGTCATAAATCACACTTTTCCTTTATTGCTTTATAAATTCTTGTTGCACTATCAGTAACACTTAATTTTTTTAAAGCTTCTTTCATCGACGCAATTTTTATCTCATCATTTATAATACTATCTATTGCACTTACTAAATTTAAACTATCTAGATTCTTTTCTTCTATTAATACTGCAGCACCAATACTTGTTAAATCAAGTGCATTTTTATATTGATGATTATTTGGTACATATGGACTAGGTATTAATATTGACGGAACTCCAAGTGCGATTATCTCAGATAATGTTGATGCACCTGCACGTGAGACAATCAAATCGGTTTTCTTCATTACTCTAGTCATATCATCTATATAAGGAATTACTTTTACATTTTTAGGATAACTTTTTAAACTCATTTGTTCATATGAAGATTTACCTGTAATAAATAATATTTCATAATCTTTATTTTCAAAAGAGCTCATTGTTTTATATAAAGTATTGTTTACCCTATCACTTCCAAGTGAACCCATAACAAATAAAACTAATTTTTTATTTGGATTAAGTCCTAATTCAGTTTTATCAATTGCTTTTTTCTTAATAGCTTCTTCACTACAAGGGTTTCCTGTATAAATAGTTTTATATCTTGGAAAATCATTAGCGCTTGATTTAAATGAAACAAATATATTATCTACAAACTTAGATAAATATAGATTTGCTTTTCCAGCAACGCTATTTTGTTCATGTATAAAAGTTTTATAACCTAACTTATGAGCTGTTGATATTACAGGACCTGTTACATAACCACCAACACCAATAACACAATCAGGATTAAATTCTTTTATTAATTTACTACATTTCTTTTTTGCTTTAATAAAACAAGATAATGTTTTAAAATTTTTTAATATATTTTTTCTATTTAATCCATATATTTCAATTGACTCAAATGGAATATTATATTTAGGAATGATATCTTTTTCCATTCTATTATGTGTTCCTATATATAAAAATTCACTATTTGGTTCCATCTCTTTTATCTTATTAATAATTGCGAGTGCAGGATATATATGTCCTCCTGTCCCTCCAGCGCTTACTATTACTCTCACTCTATCACTCCCTATATAATTATACCATATTATATGATTAAACTAAACAAATTATTTAATTAGACATAAACATTTACTTTACACAACACTATTTATTTTAAATGCTTATTTTGTTATAATTTATTTAGGTGATTTTATGAAAAATATAGATGTCGTTGATTTATTTGATGAAGAATTAAAAAAGAAACAAGATAAACTTGATAAAAAAGTAGAAAAAATGCGTATTAGAGAAGAAAAAATAAAACGAAAAGAAGAAAAAAAATTTGAAAAAGAAGAAGATCAAGGATTCAATGAATACATGAAAAAATTAAAGCAAGAAAGGCTTGTAGAAATACCTAATTTTAAAAATGATCATATAAATATATCTTCAGTTGAAAAAATATTAAATGAAAAAAAGTCAGATGAGCCTAAAAAGCATCATGTATCTACTTTACTTATAATTGTTTTATCAATATGTTTGATTGTTCTTAGCGCCGACTATATTTTATATAATGCAACTATTAACTATAAAAATTTAAAAACATTAATAACAAGTTCTATATTAATTGTAACAGTATTCTTCTATATTTTATCCATGCTTATAAAAAAAGATGGTGTTAAAAGATTTTTTGAAGTTTTATCACTATTATCATTTATAGGTTATATAGCATATCAGTTATTTATTGCATAATAAAAAGGATTTATTAAATCCTTTTTTATTTTTTCCTTGATACTGCTACTCCATCACCAAGATCATAAAAAGTTGTATCAAACTCTTCATTAGTTTCTAAAAAATCAATATAATTTTTTAATTTCCTAACAAGTTGTCTTACATTTCTACTTTCAATATACTCAGTTGTACCAACTAGTCCATGAAATTTTAAATTATCTGATACTATAACTCCATTATTATTTAAATTATTTTTAAATTTTTCGAAAAACTTAATGTATTGAGCTTTCGCAGCATCTATAAATATTAAATCAAATTTAAAATCAGTTTCTACATTAAATGCATCATCATGTATTATATTTATTTGACTTCCAAGATTTGCTTCTTTAATATTTTTTATTGCTTCATTGTATCTTATATCGTCTCTTTCAATTGTAGTTACATATATATCGTCACTAACACTAGCCATACGTATTGCCGAATAACCAATTGCACTTCCTATTTCTAAAATAGTTTTAATATTATTTTCTTTTATATAGTTTGTTAAGAATTCTATTCCATCTTCCATCATAATTGGAATATTATTATTCTTAGCATACTCAATCATATTGTCTAATACTCGTACCATTTGCCTTCTCTTTTCAACTTTGCAATAATATTTGCATGTTCACTTGAATTCTTAGTAAAATAAGTTTTACCTGTTTTATCAGCAACAAAATATACATAATCATGTTCTTTTGGATTAATAGCTGCTACAATTGATTCAAGTCCTGGCATACATATAGGTCCAACAGGAAGTTTACCTGCCATTTTTGAATTCCTAGTGTTATATCCATTGGAACTATTTAAATCACTTTTAGTTAAATCTCTCTCAGTTAAATTAAGTTTTAATCCATAATAAGTTGTAACATCACTACCTAGAGACATCCCTGTATCTAGTCTATTGTAAAAAACACCAGCAACGCCTGATCTATCAGATGAATTAGATGCTTCTTTTTCTACAATTGATGCCATTGTCATAATCTCATGTATAGAATATTTACCATTATCTATATCACTTTTATATTTATCAAGTTTAAGTAAAGTATTATCAAGCATTATTTTAAATATATCTTCTATAGTACTTGATTTATTAAATAAATAAGTGTCAGGAAACAAATATCCTTCTAAAGGATAATAAATATCAGTATTCTTTATATCATCAGTTAAAAACCAATACGAATCTATTAAAGAATCCAAATATTCCTGGTCTTTTAATTTATTATATATAGAATCAAGCTCAATACCCATTTTATCAGATATAATACTAGCCACATCCATAAAATTAATTCCTTCTTTAAATGTAATAGAAATCATTTTACTTTTTGCAGATCCATTTAATGTATTAACTAATTCTTTAACATTCATATTACTATTTAATTCATAAAATCCAGCTTGTAAATTATTTGGCTTATGAATTTTAATATATATTTTATAAAACAATTCTGACTTAATTAAATTCTTACTTTTAAGTGAAGAACTAATTGAATTAAAAGTACTACCCTCTTTTACTTCATAAGTAATAGATGAATCTTTATTACTTACACTACTAGTTTCAAATTTATAAACAAGTAAAAAGCCTATTAATATTAATAAAATAACTATTGCATATTTAACAGGCTTTTTTAATTTTCTTTTAGACCTCATTATTCAGAAGCTTCAGTAGCATCTTTTTGAAGTTCATCTAAAATTGTTTCAATTATTTTCCATTCTTTATCAGATTCAACTGGTTTTAAAGTAGTGTTTGGATCAATTGAACCATCTTCATTAGGTTCATAAATTGATGCATAAACCTTAACATTTCCTTCATCATCTAAAGTATTATCTGTATATAACATATAGTTTTTATTAGTTTCATTAGATTCAAATGTTAATAATACTTCGTATTCAGTATCAACACCATTTTCTCCTGTAATTTTAAAAGTTATTCTTTCTTCTTTCATAATTATTTTCCTTTCATTTTATCCAAATATGTTTGAAGTATAATATTCGCAGCTATACTATCTACTTTTTTCTTTCTTTTACGTCTAGACATATCAGATTCAAGCAAATAATTTGTTGCCTCAACAGTAGATAATCTCTCATCTTGAAGTATTACTTCCATATTTAAATACTTTTCTAATTTTTCTTTAAAATTAATAGTAGCTTCAGCTCTAAACCCAAGCGAATTATTCATATTTTTTGGTAGGCCTAAAACAATTTTAGATACTTTATATTCATCAACTATTTCTTTTATTTGAGGAAGTAATGTATCATAATCTTCTTCTTCAAAGCGAATTGTTCCATGACTAGATGCTATTGTACCTGTTAAGTCACTTAAAGACGTACCAAGCGTACGTGTTCCTAAATCAAGGCCCAAATATCTCATATTAAAGCTTTCTTAACTAGTATTTCAAGTGCCTTACTGCGATCAATACTCATCATTATTTTTCTAGCATCTTTGTATGATGTAATATAGCCTGGATCACCACTAATTAGAAAACCTACTATTTGATTTATTGGATTATATCCTTTTTCTTCAAGTATAGATTTAACAGTTTTTAGTGTATCTAGAATAAGAGCACTATTTACATCATCAATCTTAAAACTTATAGTTTTATCCATAACATCACCTACTTTTATGAATACAATTATATTTTAGCATTATTATAAATTATTTACAAGTTATTTATAAAATCAGTTATATAATGCGATGTGATTTTTTGTTGCGTTTCTTTAGAAATATCAGCATTTTTATCTTTCTTTTGATTTCCATAATTTCCAAAGTTTGCATGATTAGCACCTTGTATAATATGTTCTTCCAAATTAGATTCTATATTTTTTTTATATTTATTATATTTTTTAATATTCAGCACTCCATCATTGCTTCCATAAATCGATAACACTTTTACGCCATCTGGAATTTTTTTAGTTGAATAACTTGCAAGTAAAATAAGTGCTTTTATATCATTATTAGTTGTTGCTGTATAACTAGATGCCATTGCTCCACCTAATGAGTGACCTGCCATATAGTAGCTTTTATAACTATACTCTTTTATAACTTTATCGGCCTTCTTTTTACCAAACAAAGCTAAATTAAAAGGCATTTTGACAATATATGTATCAATTCCATTTTCTGCTAATTTAAGCATTAAAGGCGCATATGCAATCTCTTCAACCCTTGCTCCAGGATAAAATATAATTAAATCATTAATTCCTTTTCCATCAAATAAATAACCTAATTTACTTTCACTTATTGCAACTTCATTACTTGTAAATACATTATAAACATTTGGCTCTTCTTTATAAGTGGAATTAAGTATTTTTAAAGATACAACACCAAATATAATAAGTATTAAATAGTATAATCTATTTCTCATATATTCCTCCTAGCTTATTTTATAGTGTCCTATTATTTTATATCTTTTTCCTAATATATCTTCTATATAATTTCTTTGAAATCTTGATCTATGATGTATTACATAAGGAACTCCTCTTTTATTTCTAACATTAGATACTATTCCAATATGTTTTTCAAATACAACAATATCTCCAGCATGCCATTCATATGTATCATTAATATTTTTTGATAAACTTGTTGCATGTCTATCAAAATAAATTTTTAAATTTCTAACACGTCTGAAATCTATATTCTTATCTATTTTATCAATATTATATAACTCTTTATTATTTAATATATCTTCATTAACAAGGTTCATTAAATCATATCCTGAATTTAATAAAGAATAAGCAACAAGATCTGTACATACACCAAAATTATCATTTGAGTATCCCGTAGAATAATATTTACTTTTATATTTCGGTTTCTTTGAAATATAATTTAACGCATTATTCAAAATATCAGTTTGATCATCTATTCCATCATTATCCATATCAATACTACTTTTATATACCTCTATATTAAAGTCCGCATCATTATATTTTTTTCTTGGAATAAATTGGCTTAGTAATATAAATATAATAATTATTAATAATATAATATATCTTTTTTTCATATCATCACCTATTATTTATTATAACATAAAAGACTAAGAAATCTTAGTCTTTGTCATAAAGAAATATATTATTAAACTGTTTATTTACAAAATCAACATCATTTATCTTATTTTCTAGATATTTATTAAAACTGCTTTTATTTTTTTCAATATCGATATAATGTGGGTATTTAAATATATCACTTCTTGATACATAATATGTATTACCACTAAAGTTATACTTTATATAATTTACATTATCAATTAAACTAAATATTGAAACTGAATTATAAAGTAGGCTTTTTTCTAAATATTTATTCTCATTTATATACCAATCTGTTATGTGATAATCAATTGTAATACCACTATTATTTGAATCTATTTCAAATACATATCCATATTCTGATAAAAGTAAATTACTTATTAAATTTCCAGTATTTGAGTTATTACCAACATATTTATTTTTATATTTTA
>JAFUZI010000015.1 GCA_017476705.1 Bacilli bacterium | reverse complement strand
GCTGCTTTTCTTGTCCTTTCAACTATTCCTGTAATAGTTGGATATGCAATTAGCGCGATTATTGCAATTACAATTATAACAGCAAGAAGTTCTATTAAAGTGAATCCACGTTTCTTCATTATATACCTCCATATTCTATTACTAATTATACCACAATATAACATGTTTTATCAACGAAGTCTATATTGATAAATATACATTCATTTTGTTTAATAGATATAAAAAAAGACGATTATAAATCGTCTTCATCTGAAAAGAAATCATCAAAGAATTGATCATCAGTAATTTCTTCTCTTTTAAATTTTTTTTCAACAATAGGTTCTGAATTTGTCTTAACATCATTCTTAGAAGATGCTTTTGATTGTTTTTCTTTTTCAAGAGCTTCTTCTTTTTCTAATTCAGCTATTTTAGCATCTATTCTTTTTACAATATCATCAACATTAAATCCACCATTAGGTTTATTATCAAATATATTTCCAACAGGAATTCCACCCATAAATGGATTAGATGTTGGTTGAGGTGGAGTCATACCATTACCTAAAAGTTCATTAATTTTTTTATCTCGTTTTTCACTAACATATTTTTTTAAATCAAAAGTTTTAACTTTATCCTTTTCTCTTTTAGGATAAGATGCTTTTGGATATGTTTTTCCCCAATCAATTTTATAATCAAATTTTAATTTAGTTTTATAAGGATTCATTCTTGATCTTAAAATAATAGCTTCTTCTTCTTTTAATTTTTGAAGATCAGATACTGTAACTAAAGGTCTTGAATCAGTTTTATCATCTTTCTTTGATTTAACTTCTCCACACATCTTAGATATTTCTTCTAGTGCTGCAAGTTCTGTAGAAAGTAAATATATTGTATTACCACAGTTACCTCTAATAGTTTCTGCTTTTTCTTTTCCATAAACATCATTCAATTGTGAGAAGTTTTGAATAATAAATGAAAGTTTTATATTTCTTGAACGAGCTGCAGATACCATTGCATCTACATCAGTTAAAGGTGGCATGTTAGCAAACTCATCAAGTAAGAAATTTGTTCTATATTTAAGTTTTCCACCTGTTTCTTGAGCTACCCTAACAAGTGTTTCATAACATTGTTTTAAGAATATTGTAACAAGTGGATGATATGTCTTTTTCTCATCTTGAATTACAATAAATACTGCTGTTTTTTTACGACCAATATCTTCTAGATCAAAGTCACTATGAGAAAGCATCTCTGATAGATTTTCACGTGATGAGAACATTTTAATTTTTTGTTTAAATACTGATAAAATAGAGCCTTTTGTATCAGTTGGTGCCATTAATGTACTTGATGCATTAACATAAGCTCCACCAGCTTGATCTTTATCAGAAAAGTATTCTTTAATATAAGTTGTACCACCAAGTTTTTCCTCACCCACTGTACTCATTATATTAATACTATTAATGTTTATTTCATCTTCAGTTGCATCTTCAAAAAGTGCCAAAGATAGTCCTGTAAAATAATCAGCTGATGTATTTTCCCAGAAAGGATCTTGTCCCTTACTTGACTCATCATATAGAATATTTTTAGCTAAGTCTTCAAGTAACTCTGTTGCTTTATCTATATCACCACTTTTATAAAGCTTATAAGGAAGTGTAAATGGATTCCAACAATTACCTTTTTGAGGATCACGGAAATTTAATATAATAATATTATATCCTCTTTCTTTAAGTTCATTGGCAGTCTTTTCATATAACTCACCCTTTGGGTCAGTTACTATCATAGATTCTCCACCTTTCGCCATAACACGAATAAATGGGAATGACAAACTTTGAGACTTACCTGATCCAGTTGAACCAATTATCATATTGTGGTATCCACTAGGATCAACCCATATTTCCTTACCATTATTTATTAAAGGTATTCCAACCTTTTCGGCAGTTTCCTCATTTGGAAGTATTTTAACTAATTGCTTTTTGATTTCCTTATCCTCTGCCCATCTTGAATAGCCTTTTTCTTTTTTTCCACCTACTTGAACACCAATTCCTTTTTCTCTTTCAAAAAAGTATGATGATACACCAGTAAATGAAGCTATTATACCAGCTAGCCAAAATACCATAGTAGGAGCAAAAAGACTTGTTGTAAATGCAGGAATTGGATTTAGTCCTGCAAATGTAGCATCACTTGCAAAAGATGCAACATTTACAACAGCAATAGCAACTAAAAAGAACAAGAAAATTGAATAAATTATAAATATTACTATATCTCTTAATTCAGCTTTAAATTTGAGTTTCATAAAAACCTCCTATTTTTTTATTATTTCATTATCAAACTTATATAAATATATATCTGAACCCATCTCACTATAATAATCACATTTAATAACTAAATTTATTTTATTATTAACATTTAAAATTGAATTAACACTTGGATTACATAAATTGTATATTAATTCAGTAGATTCAACTTTTTCAACTAAATATATTATATCACTATCCTTATTAAAATAGTAAACAAATGTAAAAACTTTATCATAGGTATATTCTTCAAATAAATTTGTTACAAAATATAATGTATAATTATTGTATTTTACCTTTTGAGCTGATAAATTATCATATCCAGATATATTATGATTTTTAAGTATTTTATTTAATTCAGCTATATCTTCATTTGAAAAATTTGAAGTATCATAACTTAATGATTTTGCATTAACACCTTTTGTATATGCATATCCAAATTCCTCATTTACAATTGTCTCTTCTTTTCCACTATAAAACTTAACTTCACCTTTTATATATGTAAATGTAAGATTTCTATTATCACCGTTTACTTTTATTTTTGTTTTATTTTTTATATCTTTATGATATTGTACTAATTCATCATTTGATACCAAGAATACATTATTACCTGGCATAATAACAACTTTTAAACTATTTTTTTCATTAAGAACTAATATAAGTAAAACAACAAGTACTGTAAGTAAAATTCCAAAGAATATAACAACTTTATTATTTTTCATGAGACACCTCTAATCATATTTTTTGAAAAGTGCAAGTCTTGTTACATTTGATACACTATATCTTTTAAATGTATATGTTGCACTACTACCTGGATCTGCAATCAATATATCATCATTTGTAACACCAGTTACAGCAACCCAGTGACCACAGTTTTTCTTAACACACATTACAGGATAATATCCTTGATCTAATAAGCTTTTAACTGTACTTACTTTTTCACCTCTTGTCTTTGGAAGTGAATAATTACTATTTTCAACAACAAAGTTTGGAGCAAGTCCTGACCATATGCTATTATTCCACTTAAATAGTCCTCCAGGTGTAAATCCATTGTGTTGATTCAAATAATTTACAAATGTTCCAGGGTTAAAGTTTTCAACAGTAACACCAGTATTAGATCTAGATATTTGAATTGCAACAGAAGTTGCTAAACATCCTGCAGAACTTATCGTATATTTACTTGTACCAAGTTTAATTTGTCCCCATGAAGATGAAGATTGTTTCCAACTTGTTACCTCTGTTTCTTCAGATGATATTGGAACCTCAACTCCTGAATTTGAAGTTGATAATGATACGCTAGAAAAAATATTATCTATAATTCCAAATATTTCATCATGCAATTGTTCATCAGTCATCTTATCAACATTAACAAGTGCATTTTTCTTTTGTTTTTCATATATAAAACCTTTTCTTAGATCACCATCATATGTTGTTGTAAAATTTTCAACATAATTACCAGAATTAGAATTATTACCAGCACCAGGAGATAATATATTTCCAATTTTATTAACTAAGTAAATTGCTGGATTTATAGCGCCTCTTCCTTTAGTAAATATATCAAACTTTTCACCTAATCTATCTCTATCTCCCCACATACATGCGCCACAAGAATCAAGCACCATTGCTTTTTTTAAAACGCCACCAATTTCAAGCTCTACAACATCATAATAATTATAATACTTAATATTCTTTGCCATTCCATGTTTAGATATACTTACACCACAATGGTTAGATGAATCTTTACAATAAGTAGTAGCTGCTGCAACAACTAAATATTCAACTCCATCTTTAGTATAATAATACCAACCATTATTATCAAGTTTTAATTCATTCATTTTAACACCACTACCCAAGTGATTACTACTTCCAGTTGCATCACCTGGATAGTAATAAGTAAGTTGAACTTGATAATTTAGATAATTACTACTATTTATAATAATTTTTGAGTTAAAACTATTAATACAACAAAAAAATGTTATGACGAAAAATATTAACAAGTTAATATTTAATTTTTTTATATTCATCATAACATCACCTACTATTCTAAAATTAATTTATATGGTTCTTCTAAAGATTCAAAATAAGCTTTATCACCATTTATATCATCTTTACTTAAATTAATATAAACTACTAATTTATTATTTTCTATAACCAATGAAATTTCATCTAATATATTATTAATTCCTCTTGCATAAGATAAATAACAATTAAAATCACATTCTTCTTTTTCTATATAGCCTTTTATAGTCTCATCTTCATAAAAAGCTTTTAATTTATTTTCCACTCTATCAATAATTTCTACTAAACTATATCCATATATTGAAGCTAACTCTTCTTTATCTAAAAAAGTCCCATCTTTTTTTACATTGAATCCTATAAATTTTTTTGTATAATCTTTTATATCTTCATTATATAGATTTATATCAATTAATACAGAAACAATATTATTATTAATACTTGTCTTATAACTGATTTTTGTTAATTTATTAGTACCATACGTTTTATATATATTATCTATATATTCATTTATTGCTTTAGTATCTTTTCCGCCAACATTTATATATGGCATATCGCCATTTTTAGTTGATTTACTAGAAACAGGATTTTTAAAAACAGAATAAAGTCCTATTAAAATTAGCGGAATTATAACAATAATTAATATAATAATTATTTCCTTTTTATACTTTTCAAACATTTTATCACCTAGAATCTAACAATTCCTAAAAAAGGATGTCCTGATGAAACATTAGATATAACAATACCTGTTTTAGTACTTTGTGCATGAACCATTTTATTATTACCCATATAAATGGCAACGTGTCCATCCCATACAAGTAAATCACCTGCTTTGGCTTTATCTAAATCATTTAAACTTGTACTAATAATTGTACCACCAACTGAATTTAACTGCTGTTTAGAATGTCTTGGAAGTGTTATTCCAAAATGACCATAAACTCCTTGAGTAAAACCAGAGCAATCTGTTCCGTTAGTTAAGCTATTACCACCCCAAACATATGGATTTCCAACAAATTGAAGTGCATAATTTACGATTTCAACGCCTTTGCCACTACCAGCAATTGAAGTAATATTACCTTTACTATCAGTCTGGTATCCTTCTTTATTTTGTTGATAACTTGTTGAAATGAAATCATCAACTGGACCTACACATATCTCATTTTCTATTTTAACAGCTTCATTTTTATAATTAGGATGTGTACTAGTTTCTCCATAAGCAAGATATGAGATATACTTGTCAAAGCTTATATGATGATATTTAAGTGTCGTTTTAGTTTTGGATGATTCTGACATCTTACATGTTTCTTCAACAAATTCAACTTGTGCCTTAGCAAGTTTTTCAGCATCATCAAGCATTTCATTTACTCTTTTTTGTTCTTTCCACTTAGATAATATACTTCCAAAAAAACCTAGGAGACTTGCACTCTCATCATCAACACCTGTATTACGTGAGTTATATGAGTCAAATTCATTTTGATAATAATTTAATGTTTCTAATATAAGTGCAGAATTAATTTCAATACCACATACATCATCAATTTTTGCTTCGTCTTCACATTCTTCACTATAATTTTTATTTATTTCTTGTAACTTTTGATAGTATTTATAAATACCCATTTTTTTACATTCGCTATTTGTCTTACAATATCCATAAAACTTAAGTTGTGTCATTATCTCAGCATCAGACAATTCTTCATTAATATAACTATCAGCTTTTTTATTTAACTCTTTTGTATCTGAACTTGATGAAATAATAAGCATAGTTGCAAATATAATAAAGAAAAATGCAAAAATTCCACCAAAAATATACCACTTATATTTTTTTAAAGGATTATTTTTACTAAATATTTCATTTTCTCGAACAAATTTAGAAACATTTTCAGCTGTTTTACCATTTATCGCACCACCAGTTAATGCCGATAATGCTTTTCCACCAACTTTATCTTGAATTTGTTCTTTTAATCCATCTTCGTTATTTTGATTACTAAAAGAAGAACCACCTAAAGGTGGAAAACTTCTATTATTATTTAAATTTTGAAGTTTTTGAGGAGTAGATTTATCACTATTAGATAGTGAATTTCTTGATAAATTAATATTATCCAAACTTCCTCTTTTAGTAATGTTAGGCTTTGGTGATACTTTGGATTCTTCATTATCTGATAAAGATGAATCATCTTCAACAGGTTCTTCTTCATCCTCTAAGTCAATTATTTCATCAAAAATATCATTTTCATCCATAAGTATCACCACCTAACTATTCTAGTAGCCTCCGCCGCTACCAAAAGAATCTAGTTCTTGTTCTGTCGCTATAACATTTATACGCATTCTTCTAGAACCGCATATAAATAATGCTTCTCCTTGAGAGTATCCTTTAATACTTTCTTTTTCATTATCATTTAAATCAACTAATTTAGATAGATCTTCAACTGCTTGTTTTTTAAGTCCCATTACTAAGTAATAAGAAGCATTATCGAATATTGCTTTACCTTGTGTAATAACAGCAGGATCTGAAAAATCACTAGGTTGTTGAGTAATGATAATAGTACCTGTATTATACTTTCTTGAACGTCTTTGAATTTGAGCTAAGAAATCAGCACCTAAACTATTCTTTCCAGATAATAATACATGAGCTTCATCTACTTGAAGGATTGTATTTACACTCTTATCAAGAGTTAATCCCCAAGCATATTTTAAGATATTGAAGAATAATGCATTTCTAATGTTTTCATCAGCGTTCATTAATTCTCTAATATTAAATGTTATAAAATTACTAGATGTAGATATTGTAGTATGTCCATCAAAGTAATATTTCAACTCTTTTACAATTGGTCTAACTTTCAACTCAAGTCTTTCCATTACATCTCTCTCTTGTGTTCTTTCAGTCATTGATGTTAAACGACCTCTAATAGTTGCATAAACATCTTTAAATGTTGGATAATCTTTAGATGTAAACTTTGTAAAGTCAGTGTTAAAGTCAATTCCAAATCTTCTATATGTTTCTTGAAGTACTTCACTAAACATATTTAATACATCTTCTTCTATAGATGGATCATAATATTTCATAAATGCTTTAACACTTTGTAAAGTACGTGTTAATACAGTGTATCCAAGTCCATTTTCAATTTCCTCTTCATCAGCATCAATTATAACCTCAAGTGGATTAACCATACCAAATTCTCCACCTTTACCAAGGTCTATGAAATCTCCACCATATCTGTTTGTCATCTCTTCTAATTCACCTTCAGGATCAATTAAAACAAGTTGACAATTATTTCTAATATGAGTTCTAAGCATTATCTTAGCTGCTGTTGATTTACCACTACCAGATGTACCTAGAATAATCATATTAGCATTATTTCTATTATGTTCTTTTTTAATTTGATATAAAAATTGATTAAATAGAATAACACCACCTGAGAAATCAACACCTAAAAGTGTAGATAATCCTGGGTCTTTAATACTATCAAATATGAATGGATACATAGCTGCTATTGTAGGAGCAGGAATTGGTGTACCAATTCTATCCTCTATATCTTGTTTTTCATATATTGGTAGTATTGATTTTAATACTTTTTCTTGTTCAAATCTAAGTGGAATTGCTCTTATTTCCATGGCATCTAAATAATTTTTAACTTGGAATTTTTTTTGATTTAATTCCTCTTCAGTATTAGCAGTTATCATGATATGCATTTGAAAGTCATATATTTTTGATTGTGACATAGCAAGTTGTTGTATGAATTGTTCAAGTGATTCATAATTTTGTCTAATACGTTCTTGCGCTGTTTTATCACGTTCTTCTTGATAACGTAATTTTAAATCTGCTATTTCTTTATTAAGCATTTTTGAAATAGCACTAAATGGTAGTGGAATATGTTTTATTACAACTTTTATACCAGACATACTAGTTAAACTAGATAGATAACCTGGTGCTATATATCTTGGATATGATATTGCAGTTAATATTGTTGCATACTTATCACTTATAACAAAGTGAGATGATTTAAATTCTAGTCCTTTAGGAGCTATTTGAGATTTTATATCCATTAACCAATCACCGTACCAAATGTTGTAGTTTGACCACCATTTAAGAAATTATCTAATATAATTCTTAAATCATCATTTGTAACTTGATGAGAATTTAATCCTGCACTTGCAAATGCATTAATTAAATTTCTAATTCTCTTCATAACTACATCATTATTTCTTTCTTTAAATAGTAGAAAATATTCTGTATCAACAATATTATTATCCATAAACATATTAGCTTTATTAATATCCTCCAAAATCAATTTTTTTCTAGCTTGATCTTGAACTGAATTATATAAAAGTTGTAATTGAGATAAGAACACATTTATATCAACTGGTCTATCAGCAGCTATAATCCAAAATTCATAATCAATCATATTATAAACATTTCTTAAATTAGCGATTATAGCATTTTGAGTTTCTTGATCAGCAATAAAAATATTTCTTGGCATTATTTTAATTCCACTTACTTTATCATTATTGTCTAAGATGATCATTCCATTAGTAATATTCTTAATAGGAACAAATTCATCATTAGTATATTTACTCTTTATTTTTTTTGAGTTCATCCATCACACACCAACCTTTCCATACGAATTTTTGTCTAGTAGTAAAATAATCAATAACATCAATTAATACTGTTAAGGTATTATGATAATTTGGTAAAGGGAATACTAAAAGCCCTGTAATTAATCCTGGTGAAATAGCTATCAGACTTACTATTAAACTATCAAGTGGCAATATCATAAGTAGTAGTAATGTAACTGATAGACCAGTTCCAAAAAGAATTAAATCAAATGGATAAAACATTCCGAATATCATCATTGATTTTTTACTATTAGCTGGTATCAAATACACATCATTATTCATATTTTCACCCTCTTTTTATTCTATTTTTTAGCCGCATTTTTGGCATTTTTAAATTTGTCTTGTTCTCCAGATAATTTTGTTTCCTTCTTGTTTAACTCAAGCATCTTATTGTATGCATCTCTATAAGACATTTCAGCATTATACATTTTTTCATAATCACGTTTAAATTGTTCTTCTTCACCTGCTTTAAAAGTTATACCAGAAGATGCTTTAAATTGATCAAATGTTTGAAGTGGTTTAAATGCAATAGTACCATTGCTATTAATTTTTGTATGACCATTTTCAAGCTCATATTCACGTTTAAATGGATCTATACCAAGAGAATTAATTGCGTTATTAAATACATCACTTGCATTAGCCTTATATCTAGATAATGTTTCTTGTGCAGCTTTATATTGATTTTCAATATCAAGTTTTTGAGCATTTATAGCTTTTAATCTTTCTTTAAGCTCATCGGTAGTACCGCCTTTTCCTTGATATCCAATTACATCAGTAAATTTATCAATAGCCATAAATCTTGGTTTAGCAAATGGTGCTTTACTTACACCTTGCTCAATTAAAGCTTCATTTAAGTTTCTATCCTCACTTGCTTGTTGAATTGAATTTATAGCTGTTTGACCAAGTTTAAATTTGCCGTCTTTTCCAGTATTATATCCATTTTTAATTCCGTGGTATGCACCATATATTAATCCTGAACCGGCCATCTTTAAATTATTTCCTAGTGTAAATTTACCATCTTTTTTATGTTTAAAATTATTGGCAACATTAGCAGCTCCTGCACCAACTGCACCAAGTGCTCCTACTCCAACAGCTGTTCCAGCACCAAGCAACTGCTTACCAAATAATGCTTGATCTTGTATTTTTTTAATTGGATGAAGACTTAATCCATCAACTTTAAGTCCAAAAATATCTTCAATTAACTTAGTAAATTGTTTTGCAAACATTAAAGCACCAATAATTAAGAATAACATAATCCATATTCCATGTTCTTCAGAGCTTAAATCTGCTTGACCTACTAAAGAAATTATATAAATTGCAAAATATATAGCTGCAAGTTTCACGAATAAACCTAACCAAGTTCCAAAAACTTCTTTATACCATTTTTTAAATATTCCATCTTTTCCAGATTTAGGATCTATATATGAAATAATTGGTATTGGTGATACTATTTCTAAGAAACCTAGTTTAATTGTACGAACAGCAACATCCATGCAAAGTGTAAGAAGCATTAATGCAACTATAACACCAGCTACTGTTGATAATATAAGCGAATAATCTATTAAATAACTACCAACATTATTTTGATCTGAAATTCCTTCATCAGCCTTATATATTTCTGATTTTAAAAGATCGTTTGTATTTTTTGCCTTACAATATTGATCCTCAACATAATCATTTCTATTACGATTAAGAACTGTTTTATCAAATTGATAAAATGGACGAAGTGTCATCATTGCCATATAATCTCCATAATTATCAACATATGTACTTCTTCCATCACATACAACAGGATCCATTTTTACCTCAAGAGATGTACTATTAGTATCATCTGTCTCAAGTATTAATCTTGGAAGTATATTATCTTTTAATATAGCTCCTTGAAGTCTATATCCAAAATCAAATAAATATGGAGTAATTATTATAAGTACTAACGTAATTACTATATTTTTAGCAATATTTCCAACACCTTGTGTTTTATCTGTTATTAAATCTGGATTTACTACATAGTTAATAAGTGAAAAAGTAACTTTAAAAACCATAATAAGTCCTAATAATGTATAAACACGTGTTGCGAAACTATCAATTACATCCCCTGAAAAAATTTGTTTTTCAGCAAGTAATTGAAGAATTTGATATAAGAAGCTTATTAAGCCATAAACTGCTCTATCTATTACAGAGATAATTGATCTAAACGAGTTTAATATAAAACTTGCTTCCATTAGTTACCCCTCCTCTCATTATTTTAAAACACAAATCATACTGTTTGCTTCTTCAGAATTAGCAATACCACTTAAGTTAATTAACGCACTAACTAGCATTGGAACAATCAACACTATCATTCCAACAATTATTCTTTTTATAAATTTATTCCATGAGCTTTTGTATTCTTTATCTTCACCATTCATAGCAACTTTAGCAAAATCAACTAAACTTAGAATAATTATTAATATAGGAATTAAATATCTAATTAAACTATATACTTGTCTAATTAAAGCTGTTGTCTCTGGCATATCTGAGCAACCATTAAATGGTTTACCATTTGGTTTATCAGGCACTGGTTCAGGTTGATCATGTGTCTCACCATTTTGGCCATCTAAAGGTTTTTCACTTTGAATTACGAAAAGATTACCTGCTCCTCCGCCTGAATATTGAACATAATGTCCAAGTTCATCACATTTACCATCTGTCCAGAAATTATCATAATCTTTATCAGATACTCTATATAAAAATTCACCATCTGTTATTGTTTCGTTATAATTTTTCTCATTTATTTTTTTTGTACTTTGATTATCTTGATTTTTCCAAATAGCCCAATACTTGTTTGAGCCTTGTACATAAAAACGAACAGTTATCGAAGCAGATGTAGTTTTAATTTCACCAGTTGTAAAATTACATACTTCAGTTTTTGGTTCAGTCTTTGTACCAGATGCTACCTCACTTTTTGAAGCTTCATATTCTTTACTTGCAATATGATCTGTTGTATCTTGATTTAACATATTAAATTGAACATTTGATCCGTTTGGAGATGACAATTTTATAGTTGGGCAAGACACACTCCCACCCTTAGTTGCCTCTTTAGCAAAAAGTTTTAAAAAATCGCCATTAAAACCAATATAATAATTTCCACCATCATCTATTGTATCTAATGTTCCTAAATTAGCAGTTGCAGATGTCTCACTATAAACAGAAACAATAAATTCCTTAGAGCCTGCTACGCCAACTATTACATCGCTAGCTTTTGTATTGTAATGGCATGTTATTTTAGGATCTTCTGCCATACTAGAAGTCATCCCAATAAACATCATTATTGATGTAACTAGCATATATTTTAAAGTATTTTTCATATTATCACTCCATCTACACTATCACACATATATTATAGCATAAAAAAAAACAATAATAAACATAATTATTATTGTTTTTTATTATTATTGGTCAACACCATTTACAAAGTAATTAATACATGTTGAAATTGTAGCTTTGTCAGCAACTTTATCTTCACTGTCAATTCCAGCAACCATTCCAATAACTGTTTTAACTAAAGCAACAACTAAGAAAACAAGTACTGCATAAATAATTCTTTTAACTAATTTACCTTGGTTTTCTTTCATTACTTTTTCGTCATTACTCATAACAGCTTTACCCATATCAAGCATTCCAAGAACGATTAAAACGATTGGAATAAAGATTTGGATACCAAGTACTAAATAATGTACCATGTTAGGAATAACACTTGGAATATCAATTCCACCACAGTTAACTAAAACATTAAGCATATTCTAAACCTCCTATATATGAGTTTTCACTCTTCATTTACAATATTATATTATTTTACATCTTTTGTCAATATTTTACTTTTTAAATAAACCTAATATGCTAAACTTTTTGTTTTCCTCTTCTGATGTTTGTTGCTTAGAAAAACCTAACATATATAAAAACTTATTCAATATATGTATGCTTCTTTCTCTTTCATCCAAAGGTGGCATATTAAAGTATATTTTAACACCTGCTTCATATTCAAAATCAAGTACATCTTTTTGTGTTAAAATACTTTGATTTAATATTATTTTTTTATCTTTTAATTTTTTAAAGATTGTTGGATTGACGCTCATCAATTTATTAAGTTTTATAATAGATGGTTCTACTAAATAAATAACATCATCGCAAACATTTAAAGCCTCAGCAGAATCATTAACGTCAACTATAATAACATCACGATCATTATATTTCGCTATAGCATTACCAAGTTCAGTATCTTTAATAGAAAACATATTCTTTTCTCTGAAATATCTAAATTCATCTTTGTTAATCTCAAGTGCTACAACGCTATAATGACGATCTAATTGTTTTTTTATCATATAAGATAAAGTAGTTGCTCCTGTTTGTTTGGTAACATTTTTTATACCTATAACACGAGTGCCTGTAAATGTTTCTTCAACAACAGTATTATTTACAGTAGTAGGTTCATTAGATGTAACATCCAATTGTTGTATATGGGCAACATCCCTATAACTATTAGGATTATTATATAAATACATAATACCATCAACAGTACGTGTAAAGTTATATATTCCCATTGAAACAAGTTTTGATAAGAAATCACCTGTTCCGTCATCTACAGAATCATCAAGTAAAAGGATAATTTTATCCATATCAAGTGATATTGATAATTTTTGAAGTGTTTTAACATCTTTGTAATTTTTTAGTGCTGTAATATCTATAATCATTCTTTGAAAAAAGAAATTTTGAAATTGACTTACGATATCATCAACAGCAAATTCACCATTTAAAGATTTAATAACATCAATATCTAATGACTCTAACATATCATGATGCTTATTTGAAATAATTACGTTCATCTAGTCACCCCTTATAATTCGAAAAATATTTTAGTTTCACCATATACTGGAAATTCCAATTTAGCTCCTATTACAGGAATTTCCATATAAATGTATGCAACAACGCCATAATAATTGCCTTTAGTAGTTGAAAACTTATAAACGCAATATCTATAATCACTAGTTTTTGATAATAGTGTTCCATTTGAAAAACGGCCATCTGTTTTGCATTCAGAACTTGGATCTATTCTATAACCTATTTGACCTAATTTTTCATTTATCTCATCAGAAACAGAACTATTAAGTCTATTACCAGTAGCTATTTTACCATCATAATTTTCAATCGTATCAACTATTTTATTTTTAACTTTAAACGCTTTTGTATATGTTGTTGTTCCAACAAAAATTAAAATAAATAGGATGACAAAAGTGATGATAAAATTAAGTACAAAACTATTACCAATTGCCTCTCTCATATCATCACCACTCTAACTTGAAAATTTAAAAATTCTTTCAGATTCTGTATATACAGGAACTTTAAAAGTTCCACCTAATACAGGAATATCTAAATAAATATAGGTTACAATGCCATAATTGAAATATCCATTTTTTAATTTTGATTCATAAATACATACTGGATGATTAACACCATTGGTAGCTATAGATGCACCAATGGTCTTTTTAGGGCATTCTTTAACAGATCCTGTTCTATAGCCCATTGAACCTAAAACTCTATTTATCTCTTGAATAGATTCACTATTATATCCTTCAAACTCTTCCAGTGCATAAGCAATTCTGCTGTTTACTTTAAACGCCTTATAATATGTAAGAGTCGCAGATAAAAATCCAAAAGTAATAACTATGAATATAATTAAAAAATTATATAAAGGTATATGTCCAATTGCTTCTTTCATCTACTCACCCAATTATTTTGTAGTTGCTCCAACACATTGACCATTTTCAATCCATCCACCGTTATTCATACATTCAGCTTTATCTTTAGTATTATTCATCATACTAGTAATTAATGGTGTAGCTACAGCAACTATAATACCAATTAGGATAATTGTAACTACAGTCATATTTGCTTCTCCAGATGCTTCTTTCATTTTATCACCACCTTATTATATTTTTCTACACTATTAGTATAACACCTATTTTATTAATTATCAAATAATATTTATTTTATTTACAGTTGTTTACAAACAAAAAAATTAGTACTATTAAAGTACTAATTATAAATTCATCATTTGTAACATTGAGAATAATAGTAATAAAAGTATTCCACCACCTGTTACAAATAGCATTTGCATTGTTTTGTTTTCCATTTTTTCTAAACGCTCTTTATATTTTTGTTCACGTGCTTTATTTTGAAGAGTTGATACTGTACGTGAAAACATTACTAATTGTTCTTGTTTATTTTCTTGATCACCTAAACCAAGACGATATAGTAACCTCATCATACGCATTGAATCACGAACAGGATATTCTTTTGCAAAATCCATATAAGGATCTACCGAAGAATCACCTTGTTCAATTCTATCAACTAATCTTTTAAGCCCTGGTATAAATATTTCAGGAGCAGTATTAATACTTCTTCTAAGTGCTACTGGAACAGTATAATGTTGAATCAAAATTTCCAAACTCTTTAAATAATATGGAAGCATTTGATCAATATGATGTAAGTTATTTTTATAATAGTTTTGTAAACTTTGATATGGCATTTTAAATATAAAATAACCTAATATAAATGCAAGAAGTACATTTATAAAGCTTGGCTTAGACATTACGAATACAAATATAAGTACTATAATTGTAACTATTCCATTTCTAACTCTTTGTCCAAAAAGCTCATTTATATCTACATCATTTCCATATTTTAACTTAACTAAAAATTCATAATCTTCTTCCATTAATGATCTAAAGTATGGTTCTGTATCTCCAACAAATTTTCTTAAATTAATTCTTTTACTATATTGTAGTATGAATAAAAGAATAATACCAATAATTACAAATTCCATTATTCAGCCCCCACATTCTCATTATAGTATTTCTCACCACTAAGTAAGAAGTAAGAATTAACTATTATAATACCATGTAATAATATTTGAACTAAAACATTAGTATCAAGTAATTTAATATAAGATTCTGTTCCAAGTAAGAATTGTACTAACATAACCATTAAATATAAAACAATACCAAATTGTAAAAATTTCTTATGGAATTGTGCTCTATCCATTCTATCACGATACACATTTTCAACAAGCATATCGATATCAAGTGACATATTTTCTAATGCATCACTTGAGTTTTTTGAACCCTCATTTGTTATTTGAACAAATAATTGGTGCATATTTTTAACAATATAATAATCATATTTTTCATTCATAAATTGAACTGCTGCATCAATTGTACCATTTTCATATGACATATCAATCATTGTTTTTACATCGCTTTTTACAGGATCTTCTAAAACCCCTGAATCATAAACACCTTCAAGTGCTTTAACAAATGATTGAGTAGTTGCAAATTCCATTATAACATTTGTTGTATAAACCTGTATTTGTTCAAAAATGAACTCTGAATAAATACGTTTACATCTATAGAATGTTAATACTGGAATAACTAATATTGCAGCTAAGATATAAACTAAAGATATTAGTAAATTATAAAAATATAAATATGAAATTACAGCTGCAGAAATTGAAAATACAGCAATTTGAATCATATATTGTTTTTTTGTATATTCTTGTCCTAATTCTTTAACTTTTTCTCTTATTTCCCTAAATGAATAAGGAGCAAATTTCTCATATAACAAATTTGATTGTTTTGAAATATATTTATAAAAATTATCTCCTGAATTATATCTATAGGCCATTATAAAGACTAATATAAAAGCTATAATTAAGAAAACTATAAAATTAATCATATTACCCTCCTTATTCACCATCAATTGTCTCAATTACATCTTGATTTTCATCTTTTACATCTGGTGTACCACTTTCGCCTTCCATAATTAAATTAGCATCTAATGTAACACCTTGTCTATCAAGATAGTCAATTAAGTATTTTGAAGGTTTATGTCTAACAACATGACCTGATGTTGTTTTTTTATAAATTTCATTATATTTTGCTTCATTATCTTCAGTAACGTAAAACTCTGTTACCTCAGCAATTTCACGAACAAAACGTTTTGTAGCTTTATCTTGATAACCTCTTATATATACACCTATTTGAATATATCTATATACAGACTTCATAAATTGATCCATATCTTGGTTAGTCTCTAATAAACTATACATACGATTTGGAATTGCTGATGCTTTATCAGCATGAATGGTTGATAAGATATAGTGACCTGATGAAATTGAATTTCTTACCGCCATAACTGCCTCAGCACTACGAACTTCTGATAAAAGTATCCACTTTGGATTTTGTCTCATACATGTAACAAGTACATCTGAATATGAAGCAATATTATTTGTTTTCATTGTAACAATATCTCTATGTGGGAATATCTTATCTAAATGAAGTTCAAGTGTATCCTCAATAGTAATAAGCTTTTCATCTGGTCTTGTTTTTGAAGCAAGATATTTGATAAACTCTGTTTTACCTGAACCAGTTTCACCACAAGCTATAATATTACAATGCCCTAAAACACATTGAATCAAGAAATCGTGTATATCTAAATCAATGTATTTTTCTTTTAATAATTTTTCTTTTTCAAGTCTGATTTTCGCAGGTGTTTTACGAATAACACATGCAATACCATTTTTGGCAATAGATTCATGAACAAAGTTTAAACGAAGTTCAGAACCCTCTGCATCAAGGAATGGGTGAGCCATATTAAATGTCTTACCCATAACATTTGAGCATTGGAACGCTAACTTTTCCATAAATGCATTATTTATATTAGGATTTTCTATCCTAAAAATACCTCTTGATAATGTTTTTAAGTGAATTTGACCACCATTATCATATGAAATATCTGTTATATCATCATTATCTAAGTACTGTTTTAAATCCCCAAAATCAATTTGGGAAAACATACTATCTTCCATGAAACCTTAACTTTCTTCTATGTTATTATGCAGATTCTTTTGCTGCATCTGCTTCTTGTTGTGCAGTTATTTCATCATTAGGTACTGTATTAGCATTTATGAAATCTTTTAAAGTTTGGCTACTTACAACTGTTTCACCTTCACCAGTTTTAACTTGAGTACCATGTGGTACTGGGAATAAATCTACAGAAAATGCATCCATATAACTTGCTTTTCTAAGTAGAATATTTAATTCATAATTTAATCCAAAAATTATAAATGCTGGTACTCTAGATTCATCTGAATTTTCAAATACATTTCTACCAGATGAGTCTTTAACTGCTAATACTTTAACATTTTCAATTAATCTTCCAACCATTAATTCTCCACTTTCATTATATGATTTCATATAAATATCAATATAATTTCCTGGATAAATTGAGCTACCATAAGTTGATGCCATAGTAACTGGGAAGTTATATGGTATTTGACCTTTTTCAATATCTACAAATGCTGCATCTGGAAGTTCTTCTTTAGATACAACTGTATTTTTATAGAACATACTTCCTTCTGGAACTACTGTATTTACTGCAGTATATTTTCCAACAACTGCACTTTTAGCTCTAATTACATTTTCAGATAAAACTATAGGTGCAACTTGAATAGTATCTACCATATCACTTTCTATTAATGTTCTTGGTTGAATTGTTTGTGTAGCAACAGGAATTCCTGAAACAGGATTAACTGCGCTATTAATTTGGTAACGATATCCTAAGAATAATACAACTAGTATTAATAAAACTCCTATTATTGTTACCGTATTTTTGTTTTGAAAAAATCTTCTAATTGAAATCATGAAATTATTCATATTATCCCTTTCCTTTCTTTAATATGGTGTTTCCAATATTGCATCAATTTTATTTACAATATCGAATTCTATCATTTCATCGGTCACATTTGATTTTAATTTCGATGAAACCTTTAAGCTTACTTTAGGAGGATACTCACTAACATCGTAAATATCTATTCTATAAACATTTCCTAAAGAAACGCTCTCAGCAAATCTTCTCATAAAGTTTTCAACAAACTTCTCTCTATTAATTCTGACATTTCCTGTTGATCTATATTCGGTCCAATCGACGGCATCCCACATAGCCGCTTCTGTTACTTCTTTTAAAATTGTATAATTTTGTTCATCTGTTGATGTTACAGTTTGAAAGAAGTAAATGAAAGCTAGAGATACAACGCCAATCATTACGATGAACACACTCCAAAATGACTCTTTCATATTACCTCCTTAATTGTTACATGTGTAGAAGTTTCCTTTTGAAACATTCTGACATGTACCACCTGTTAAACCATAAATTCTATTGTGAACAAATTCACTTTTACATGCTGTTTTACTATCTAAGCAATTAAGTTTAAAATCAGCATAACTATCTCTTTGAGCATTATTATACTTTCTTATTTCTTTAATATTTCCTGAATCAATAACAAATGTATAAATAGGCTCTTTATTATAAACTTTATCACCATCAGTTGTTCTATTATTTAATATTTTACTTTTAACAACTTTTGTACTATTCCAGTTTGCTCCAGGATATCTACCTTTTAATTCATCATTAAACATTCCAGTATGTAAATCATGTTGTGTCACTATACTATCAGCATCCTTACTTGGGAATGGGTTTGTTAAATCAATAACTCTATATATAATCTTTATTCCACCATAAGGGCAAGTAACATCACGGCAATATTCATAAGCATCTTTTTCGCTATATCCTTTTACTATCATTGGAATAACACAACTAGATAAATCCATACCCTCGTTAGATCCAGCAGGACATACCCATTTTTTACCATTACAGAACTCATTTGCACAGCTATCATAAGTTCTTCCTGTATTTACACAACTAGATAAATCCATAGATGGATCATTAGGACATGTTAATTCACATCCATGTGGAATCTCAGATGTAGAATTACAATATTCTTCTTGATTATCTAGACATGTTCCAGTATTATTTTTAGATAAACAGTCAAGTGATTCTCCAGCATGTAGTGTTCCCTCAGGACATACACAACTTGATGGAGTTGTCTTTGTAACACTGTAATGACAAACATAATTATTTGCAGAAATTTCTTTTGCAAAAATACTTGCATCTCCTGTTACAGTTGGCATATTAACTTTTAAATCATACTTTTTACTTGATGCAGCACTATATGATACTGGCATATTGCTAAATCCAATATATGAATAGTTTTTCAAGCCATTATTATAATCAAGTGATTTATTATCATCTTTATTAATATAATAATAGTATCCATCTTGTAAATCATATGTTTTCTTAATAGAACCTATAATAACTCTATTTTTTATTAAATTAATTTTACTATCAATTGTTCTTGAATAATCAACTGAAGCATTACCACCTTTAATCTCAGGGAATTTTGCGATTGTTGATGAGCAATTTGAGCAATCTTTTTCAGTTTTTGTTATTTTAAGTCCCATTGATTTTCCATATTCATCATCATTATAAGAAACGCTTATTCCTGGAATTGAAAAGTCAAGACTAATTGATGCGTTATATCCAATACATGTGTTAAATTCTTTTATAACATCATTTATTTTTGATTCTCTTCTAACTATCTCATTACAAATATCTAAATTTGATTTTGCAGCGTTCATTGCATTTGCAGCAGCTGATTTTCTTGAATTTGCAGAATCGATATCACCTTGATTAGCACATGAACAAGATTCAGTTTCTAG
>JAFUZI010000014.1 GCA_017476705.1 Bacilli bacterium | reverse complement strand
TTTATACAACATGTTATCCATGTCCAATGTGTCTATCTGCAATTATTTGGGCAAATATAAAAAAAGTATATTATGGAAATACTAAAGAAGATGCTGCAAGTATTGGGTTTAGAGATGATTTTATTTATGATTATATATCTAACATGGATAAAGGTAAAAATGACAATGTAGTTTTGTTAGAAAGTATGAATAGAGAAGAAACAATAAAAGCATTTAATAAATTTAATGAAGAAAAAGATAAAATAATATATTAGGACGGAATTGATTTAAATTTCGTTTTTTTTATGATATAATTTTGTTAGACGTGGCTTTAAAATGTTTTGATAATAATTTTTTTAATAATAAGTAATCAGACTATGAAAGGATGATTATATGATTAAATTTTATGATGAATTAATTACTAAAAAAGAAATAGAAATATATCCTCCTTTTTCTGATATAAAAGAATCATTTGCACTACCAAATGCTTACTATATTAATACAAAAGGATTATTATATAATTGCTTTGGAGAGGATGGGCATAAAGCTTCAAATTTAATATATACATATAAATTAATAAAAGATGCTTTTTATGATAAAAAATATACTTCATTTTACGATGATGATGTACAAATCTCATTAAAAACAGAGTTAATAAATACTCTAAAAGAATATAATAGGATTTTAAATACAAAAACTATTTCAAAATCTGATATAAAAAATTATATAAACATGAATTGTTGCGATTTAAATGATTTATTATTAATAAAGTTAATTATTGGTATAATATCTTCTAAGATTTTACTATTAGAAAAATTTATTGAACTTGAAAACATTTCTACTAATAAAGTGGAAGATATTAACAAAATAATATATGAATCAAATGATGAGATAAGTGATATATTGATTAGATATTGTGGTTTCCATAAAATAGAATCACAGATTGATAAGACAATTACAACATCTTCTCTTGATTTAAATCTTTTTATTAATTATTTAGATAGAGATTATAAAGTGTGCATTATTCCTAAAATAAATCAAGAATATGATGCTTTATATGAGTCACTAGTAATTGATAAATTTTTAGAAAAAAATCCTGATTATACAGGTAAAATATATACAATGAATTTGTTAGATAGGAAATGATTATGAACGAAGTATTAGGATATGATTGTGATGGTAATGAAATATATGAATATAGAATTTTACGTGCCATTTGGTCAAATGATATAGATATAAAAGATTTAAAAGATGCTGATCCAAGACAATATTGCGCTATTATAGGTGATGATGGAACTGCTTATGCAATTAGTGTTTATGATTGGTGGCATAAGGATTTAATAAGAAAAAGAGAAAATATTCCTGATGATGAAGAAATACCTATAATTGTAAAACCAATAGAAGAAATGGTAAATTACGAAGTTGCAATATGTAGTGATGACGGTTTTTCTTGTAGTGAATTTTGTTATAGCATGCTTGAAGCAAGTCGTAATGAATTAAAAGAAAAGCTTAATTCTATTCTAAAAAATAATCACAATAATGATAAAAAAATGGTTAAAACAAAGTAGGAGAAATCCTACTTTTTATGTTATAATTAATAAAGAAAAAAGGAGTTGATCCAAATGAATGAAAATAAAACTAATATAAATTGGTTGGTGTTGATTTAACCTAAGCTTTTTTATTAATGGGGGCAGTAAATATGTATAACAATAAATTTGCAAAATATGAAAAGATACCATTAAAAACTTATATAGACTCTATAGGATTGTCTGAAAAGGATGCTTTAAGATTGAACATTATGTTGTATCATGGTATAAGATTTGATGCTATAAATAGATTAGAGTCTATTTTAAAAACAGGTAGCATTTTATGTGGTAATAGAGTTAGCTCTTCGTATAAGTCATATGATGGTACAACAAAATATTTATATATCAGTTCAGATAGTGATGAAAATTGTAATATGGGGAAATATATAAGTGTAATGCCGTGTGTTGATGATTTAGAATTCAATACATTTGTTAGACAAAATATATTTTTCGCTATAAAAGGTACAATAGAGGCTTATAAAACTATACATTTATCCTATGATGATTATTGTGAATTAAGACAAAGTGATATGAACTATAAAAATTTATATAGTTATGCATTTAATGAATGTTTAGTAAAGGATGAGATTCCTTTAGATGATGTTTTATATATTGGAATAGATTCTAGATACTACTCAGGTGATTATGATAAAACTGTAAGTAATGTAAAAAAATTAATGAGTATATATGAAATAGCAATCCCATTTATAGATACATATACTTATAATGAATTATTTTGTTACAATAATAATAAAAAAATGGTTAAAACAAAGTAGGAGAAATCCTACTTTTTATGTTATAATTAATAAAGAAAAAAGGAGTTGATCCAAATGAATGATAATAAAACCAATATCAACTGGTTGGTGTTTATTTAGTCTAGCCATTCGTGAAACTCCTATAAAATAAAGGAAAAATGAATATTTAGTAATTACATATTTTAATAAATAATTACTAAAAAATATTAAAAATAAATAAAAAATAGCAAAAATAGTAAAGTATTTGATACTTGGTGTTTACAGTCTAACTTTTAATAAAAAGAGGTGATATTATGTCATATAAGCTTAGTGATACAAAATTAGAATTATATAATGATAGACAAAAGATGATAAATATTAATTTATTTCCTAAAGATTTAACTATTATATCTAATACTTGCATTGGTGGAAGATTATATCATGATTATCATCAAAAGTTTTTATCACCAACAATTGACTTCTATATGGAACCAGATAGTTTTGTTAAGTTTTGTTGTAATTTAGAATATTACTTAAGTTGTGAAATAAAACCATTACCGGATTACAAAATAGATTATTTAAGTAATTTCTTGTTTTGTAATATTGGAGGTTTAATTGCAGCTTTTGGTCATACTAATGATTCATATGATAAAATAATTAGTAAGTGGAATGAAAGAAAGCAAAGAGTAAATTATGATAATATAGTAGTCATTGCTACTGATAGAAATGTACTTAAACAGCCTTTTACTAAATGTAGTGAAGAAACGATAAAAGAATTTGGTAAAATACCATATAAGAAAGTATTATTTAGTGTAGTAGATTATAAATATGATTATGTTTCATATTTACCAAGTTTTAAAGATGAAGCTGGTTGTCCTGAAGCAACTAGACCATCTTTAACTAGAAAAGGAAAATATATAATAGAAGAAGATGGATTTGATTTAGATAAATTCATATGTAATAAATAAAAGGAGTTGATCCAAATGAATGAAAATAAAACTAATATAAACTGGTATCCGGGCCATATGGCTAAAACAAAAAGATTAATATCAGAAAAATTAAATCAAATAGATGTTGTATATGAACTAGTTGATGCTAGAATTCCATATTCATCTAAAATAATTGATATTGATAATTATACAAAGAATAAACCTAAATTACTTATTATGACTAAATATGATTTATGTGATAAAGAAGAAACTAAAAAATGGGTTAAATACTATGAAGACTTAGGCTATAAAGTAATATGCATAGATCCTGATACAAATCCAAGCATTATTGTAAATGCTACAAAAGAATTAATGAAAGAAAAAAATGCTAAAAAACTAGAAAAAGGTTTAAAAGAAACAAAAACAAGAGTTCTTGTAGTTGGAATACCTAATGCTGGTAAATCAACATTAATTAATAAACTTTCAAATAAAAAGGCTGTAAAAACAGGTAATAAACCAGGTGTTACTAAAAATTTAGATTGGATTCGTATAAATGAAGATTTAGAGCTTCTAGATACGCCAGGTATCTTATGGCCAAAATTTGAAAATGAAGAA
>JAFUZI010000013.1 GCA_017476705.1 Bacilli bacterium | reverse complement strand
TTATTTGAAGTGGTAGTAGATAAGTATTGAACAAATGCATGCTAGAAGGATTAATCCAACCACTTTCAATATAGTTTTCTTCAAAACATATCCCTCCTAATTATATAAGTCTCATTTCATCTTCTGTATAAAATGGTTTATCTTTATTAATTCTATCGTAAAAAAGTATTCCATTTAAATGATCTATTTCATGTTGAAAAGCTATTGATAATTCTTCTCTGGCTCTAACTCTAATTTTATTGCCATCCATATCATATCCTTCAACTGTGACTCTTGCATATCTTGGAACATGTCCATCTATTTCTCTATTAACGCTTAAGCATCCCTCACCAGCATCAGCAGCAATCATTTCTTTTGAATTACTAACTATTACTGGATTAATCACTACATAGTTATCAAATTTTCCTTCTTCATATTCATCAACTATAACAATTATACGTTTAAGTATTCCAAGCTGTACGAATGATAGTCCCATACCAGGTCTTATATCGTATTTTTCAGAATATTCTTCAATTTGACTATATGTTAAATGTTTAATTATATGTTCTATTATATCTTTTGTCTCTTTGTCTAGTGGAAAAGTTACTTCTTTACTAATTTCTCTTAAGACTTTATGTGAGTCATCTATAATATTTAATTTTTTAAACATAATATCACCTCGAATTCACTAAGTATTTTAGCACATTTTATTTAATTTATCAAATAAAAAAGGTCAATTGACCTTTTAATTGTTGAAAGAACGAGCTCCAATAATTATAACAAGAAGAATAAATAATACCAAGATTATAGCTGGACCATATCCACCAGTTGAGTATCCATAACCATATCCAGTGCCACAGCAATTATTGCCATATCCTTGGTATCCACCATAATAATACATAAAACGCCTCCTATCTAATCTATTATATTTTATTAAAATATAAAAAATTGGTTAATATATTAGTCTAAACCTTGAATAAAATTTTTAATTTCTATATAATAAATATAACAGTATGGTGATAATATGAAAAATACAAAACGCTTTATTTCAAATATGGATGTTCCTTTATTAATAGCAAGCCTTGTGCTTTTTATATTTGGATTACTTAATATAGTAAATGCTTCAAGTCAGGCAGTAGCACTTAGATATGGAACTGGTATATATTATTATTTTTATAGACAACTTTTATTTATAATTGCAGGTTTAATAGCAACATTATTTATAATTAAAATTCCTACAAAGAAATATTACAATATGATAACATTTGTATATTTTGTTGAAGTAGGGCTTTTAATGTATTTATTTTTATATGGTAAATCACATATGGGTTCAATTAACTGGATAGATCTTGGTCACTTTAAACTTCAACCAAGTGAATTTGCGAAACCTATAATGATTGTCTCACTTTCACTTTTAATGGAGAGATTTTCATCTAAACTGAATAATAATAAAAAATATACAAGAAGTGATCACTATAAATTAATAGGTATAATTATTATAATTGGATTGTTATTTGCTGGATTTGTTTTCTTGGAAAAAGATTTAGGTACAACAATTATTTTGCTTGGAATATTTTCAGTAATGTTTATTTCAAGCCCAATTCAAAATGTTGAAAAAGTACAAACAATTACATTTATGATTATTGCTTTTTTCATTGGATTAATTATCATGTCAGTAAAATCTAATGGTCATATATTATCAGAAGCTCAAATGGCCAGATTTGATTTTTATGATCCTTGTTCTAAATATGAAGAGGGTGGATATCAAATATGTAATGGATTTATAGCTATAAATTCAGGAGGACTTTTAGGCGTTGGAATTGGTAATAGTAAACAAGTATCATATATTCCAGAATCACATACTGATAGTGTATTTGCAATTATTGCTGAAGAGTATGGTTTTATTGTATGTACAGGTTTGTTTATTATATATTTAATAGTATTATATAGAATATTTAATTTGGCGTGTCGTGTATCTAATATAAGAGGCAAATTTATATGCCTTGGAATAGGTACTTATCTAGCGCTTCATATATTGATTAATTTGGGAGGCCTTTTTGGTTCAATTCCACTTACAGGAGTCCCACTTCCATATTTATCTTATGGTGGTTCATTTACATTATCATTAATGGTATCACTTGCAATAGTACAAAGAATTTGTATTGAAAAAAATACAGAGAAAATAAAAATTAGATAAAATATTAAAAAATGTATATTAATTGATATACGTTTTTTCTTTTAAAATAAATTGATTTATAGTATAATAAAACTGGTGATAATATGAATATAATAGATATCATAGTAAAGAAAAAAAACAAAGAAGAATTAAGTAAAGAAGAGATAGAGTATGCAATAAATGGCTACTTAGAAGGATCTATTAAAGATTATCAAATGTCATCTTTATTAATGGCTATAGTATTGAATGGTATGAATTTAGAAGAAACATATTATTTAACAAAGACAATGCTTGAAAGTGGCGATAAATGTGACTTATCTGAAATTGAAGGTTTTGTAATAGATAAGCATTCAACTGGTGGAGTTGGAGATAAAACAACTCTAATACTTGGTCCAATACTTGCTAGTATGGGTTTAAAAATGGCTAAGATGAGTGGTAGAGGACTAGGCCATACAGGTGGTACTATTGATAAGTTAGAATCAATTAAGGGATTTAAAGTAGAACTTTCACGTGATGAATTTATAAAGGAAGTAAATGAAATAGGAATGTCTGTTATAAGTCAATCTGGGAATATTGTTCCTGCTGACAAGAAATTATATCAACTTCGTGATGTAACAGGTACAACTGAATCAATTCCTTTAATAGCCTCATCAATTATGAGTAAAAAAATAGCAAGTGGTTCTAAAAACATTATTATTGATTTAAAAGTTGGTAATGGGGCTTTAATGAAGACTCTTGATAGTGCAAGATGCCTTGCTAATTACATGGTGGAAATTGGAAAAAGATTTGATCGTAGTGTTATATGTGTTTTAACTAACATGTCTGAGCCTCTTGGTAAAAATATTGGTAATGGTTTAGAAGTAATAGAGAGTATTGATTATTTAAATGGATTACAATCACGTGATTTGAAAGAATTAATTACAACACTTGTATGTACAGCTATGAAAGTGTCAAAGAATATGAGTGAAGAAGAAGCTATTAAATTAATGAATGAAAAAGTATCATCAGGTGAAGCATTAGATAAATTTAGACAATTTGTAGAATATCAAGGTGGCGATATTGAATCTATTGATATATCAAATAAAATGCTTCAAATTAATTCATCTAAAGAAGGATTCTTAAAAAGCATTAATACATTAAAATTAGGTGAGATTGTAAGAAACTTAGGAGCAGGTAGAATTAGTAAAGATGATAATATAGACTATGGTGTTGGAATTGTTTTAAACAAAAAAGTTGGTGATTTAATAATGCCAGGTGAAGAGTTGTTAAAAATCTATTATAATAAAAAAGATATTAGAATTGATGAATTATTATCTTGTTTTGAGGTGGTAGAAGAACCTGTTGCAAGGCAAGATGTAATTATAGAAGTGATAGGAGGTTAAAATGAAAAAAACAGTGTTTTATGTTTTAAGCTTTTTATTTATATTTTTTAAGATAAATAGTGTAGGCGCTGAGAGCATTAATTCAATTAATATGGATGTGTATGTAGATTCTTATGGAGATGCACATGTAACTGAGGTATGGGATACATATGCAACTGAAAAAACTGAGTATTTTCATGCATATTATAATATAGGTGAATCTAAGATAGAAGATTTAAAAGTAAAAGATGAGTCTCATGAATACTCTTATATAGATTGGAATATAAATGGTTCTTTAGAAGATAAAAAATATCATTATGGATATAATTATGATTATAATGGTGTAGAGTTATGTTTTGGTAAAAGTAGTTATCAACATCATACATATACATTAACTTATACAATAAAAAAATTTGTTTATAATACAAGTGATAATAAGCAAGTAATGTATTGGACTATGCTTAATAAGATAGATCCAGCGCCTTATAATGTAGAAATTAAAATATATGGTGATAATCCATTTAGTGACGAACTACCTGTTTGGGGATATGGTAACTATGGTGGACTTGCATATGTATATGATGGAGCTATTTATCTATCAAATGATCATTTAAAACAAAGTGATACAATGGTATTTCTAGCTGAGTTTGATGGAAATACATTTAGTAATACTAATGTTTTTAACCATACAGTTGCTGAGATAAGACAAATGGCTGATGAGGGAGCTAAGCATTATGATATGTCAAAAGACGATATAATGGATTTAATAGCTGTTATAATTGGTTTTATCTTTAATTTTGGAATTTGGTTTGTTATAATTATTGCTTTTATTAAAGGGTCAAAACAAACATATGGTAATTATAGAGTAGTGTTTACTAAACAAAATAAACTTCCTAAGGAAAAAAATATAAACATGTTTAGAGACCTACCATGTGGTAAAAATATAAAACGTGCATATTGGATAGCAGCACAATATGGACTAATTAAGAAGAAAACTGATTTTTTAGGAGCAGTACTTCTTAAATGGATAAAAGAGAAAAAAGTAACTGTTCAAAATGATTCTAAAGAATCTATCTTTAAACGTGAAAATACAAAAATTATTTTTAATACTCCATCTATATCAACAGGAGATACAAATGAAGATAATTTATATAAATATATGTATGAAGCAAGTATTGATGGAATACTAGAAAATAAAGAGTTTGAAAAATGGTGTTCAAAGCATTATAACAAAATGCTTAAATGGTTTGATAAAGTAATCGATAGTGAAACAGAAAAATTAGTTCAAGAAGGTATGATTACTAAAGGACAAACAAGAGGAATATTTGTTATAGATAAATATGTTGTAAATGATTGTATGCTAAATGAAGCACTAAAAGTAGCAGGATTAAAAAAATTCTTTAAGGAATTTGATAATATGTCAGATAAAGGTTCAATTGATGTTTATCTATGGGAAGAATACTTAATGTATGCTCAAATATTTGGTATTGCTGAGAAAGTGGCTAAAGAATTTAAAAAATTATATCCAGATGTTATTACTGATTACGATTATAATACATTTATATATATTAATCGAGTATCATATAGTGGAATTAGTAGTGCAAGTACTGCATACTCAAGAGCTCAAAGCTATTCATCAGGTGGAGGAGGATTTTCATCTGGTGGTGGTGGAGGAGGTTCCTTCGGTGGAGGAGGAGGCTTCTCAGGAGGAGGATCTAGATAGATCCTTTTTTGTTGAATAAAAAAAATTATATGTAATAAAATAATATTAATAAAAACTTTCATTTTAAAATTATTTATTGTATAATTAAACTAGGAGTTGAAAAATATGAGAGATAAGAATTTTTCAAATTTAGATGAGATAGCTAAGAAAAGAGAAGTAATGCTTGATGATGTTATTAAATCAATGAGTGATATCGAAGTTAAAAAAAATGAAAATGCTAATCAATTACAAAAATACAAAGTAGATATTATAAAATATAAAACTACAATTAAAGAGTTGAATGAATACATCGAAATATATAAACAAAAACTTGATAATTTAGAAAAAAATAATGATAAAGATGATAAAGAATTGATTAATTTGAGAAAAAAACTTTTAATTCAGGAAACTGATATTTCAACTTTAAAATCAATATTAGATTTGTTTGTTCAAGAGTTTGGTATTGATAGAGTAGTAGAATTAACAAAATTAGAGAAGAGTAAAATAGAAAGTTATTTAAAATAGGTGAGGTATGAATTATATAGAATATATATTAATTTTAATTATAATGCTTATAATTGCATTTGCAATTACAAAATCAAAGAAAAAAGATTTTAAAATTAACACAAATAAACTTGTTATGTACTTAGGTGGTAGAGATAATATTTTAGAATATGAATTTAACAAATCTAGATTTATAGTTAATTTAAAAGATGTTAGTGTTGTAAACAAAGAAGCAATACAAAAAATGGGAGCACAAGGAATAGTTGAAATTGAAAATCAATTAAAAATTATTCTTGGTGAAGATGCTAGAGTACTAAAGAAATATATTGATGAGCTAAAATAAAAATAGCTCTTTTTTTTCGACATTTATCGACATAAGTATTTTGTATAATTATGTCGAGAGGTGATAAAATGACTACATTTGATGTAGAATTAATAAAAATACTTGCAATAATATGTCCAATTCTTTTATATTTTCTTTATTTAGTATTTGCTAAGACATTAGATATAAAGAAAAATAATTTAATTTTAGATTTTTCTTTAATTAGTGCATTTTATTTATCTGTTAGATTAAATTACCTAAATAGTGATATGGTTAATATGCTTGATATTTTACTTATTATATCTTTTATAAAAAACAGAAAAATATTATCAATTATATTATCTATAATGCTTATTATTTTATATTGTAATATTTATGATATTTATCTATTAATTATTGAATATTGTTTTTATAATTTATTATCATTAACTAAATTTAAAAATAATAAATTCTTATTTTCTAATATAATTATAACTATTAAAGTAATTATATTTTTAATAGTATTAAATAATATAAATTTAATATCGTTGTTAATATTCTATGTACTTATGAATTTAATGGTTTATTTGTTTACACTAATGGATAATGTTTTAAATTTATTTAGAGAAATAACTGATATAGAAAAAGAGAAAAAAATAACTGAATCATTATTTAAAATAACACATGAAATAAAAAATCCTATTGCAGTTATTAAAGGATATTTGGATATGTTTGATATATCTAATATGGAACATTCTAAAAAATATATTCCAATTATAAAATCTGAAATTAATAGGACATTAACACTTTTACAAGATTTTTTATCAATATCTAAAATTACAATTGAAAAAGATTTGATGGATGTAAATATGTTATTAGAAGATACTATATCTTCACTAAAACCAATTTTGAATAATAGGAATGTCGTTGTAAGCTATAATGTTTCATCAGATGAAATATATATAAATGCTGATTATAATAGAATTAAACAAACACTTATCAATATTATAAAAAATAGTATTGAATCAATTCAAAAAAATGGTCATATAAAAGTGTCTACAATATTAAATAAAAGATATGTTGATATTATTATTGAAGATAATGGATGTGGTATGAGTAAATCTGAACTTACAAAAATAAAAGAAGCCTTTTTTACAACAAAAGAAAAAGGTACAGGGCTTGGTATATATCTTTCAAATGAGATTATAAGGCAACATGATGGTGAAATGAATTTTGAATCTGATATAGACTATGGTACAAAGGTTACAATAAAACTTCCTTTAGACATATAGTCTTTTTTTAAAATTTATGGTATATTATTTTAGAAAAAAGGAAGTGTGATTATGTTGAAAGATAGATATGCATTAATTACTGGTGGAGCAACTGGAATAGGAAGAGCTATATCCTTAAAATTAGCAAGTGAAAAATGTAATATTATAATTCACTATAATAGTAGTGAAAATGAAGCAAATGAATTAAAAGAAAAAATAGTTAGTGAATATAATGTAAAATGTATGACAATTAAATGTAACTTAGAAAATGAGAGTGAGATTAATAATTTATTTAAGACAGTTAAATTTGTAGATATCTTAATTAATAATGCTGCTATTGAATTGACTGATGATTTTTTAAATAAAACAAAAGAGTCATTTGATAAAACATTAAGTGTTAATTTAGTAGCGCCTTTCTTGCTTAGCAAACATTATGGAAAAATTATGTTTGATAATAAATGGGGAAGAATTATTAATATATCAAGCAATAATGCGCTTGATAAATATGATCCTGCAACGCTAGAGTATGATGCATCAAAGGCTGGATTAATTTCACTTACACATAATCTATCTAAATATTTTAGCCCATATGTTTCTGTTAATGCAGTGTGTCCTGGTTGGATAATGTCTGATAAGGTTAGTAATTTAAATAAATCACTTGATGGAATGTTAGAAACTGAAGAGATAAAAAATATTTATAAACAACGTTTTGGAGAACCTAGTGAAGTTGCAAATTTAGTAACATTCTTATGTTTAAATGATTATATAAATAATGAGACTATTAGAATTGATGGAGGTACTTTATGATAGAAGAAAAAGTTAGATTAGCTGAGGTTGATTTAAAAGATATATTTAATAAAGTAGATGAAATAGAACTATTTAATAGTAAAAAAGTACTTGATGCATTTAAAAAAAATAATTTATCAGAGATACATTTTAATGCTACAACTGGATATGGGTATGATGATATAGGTCGTGATACTATTGAACGTATTTATGCTGATATATTTAAATCAGAAGATGCATTAGTTAGAAGCCAATTTATATCAGGTTCTCATGCTCTTACTGTTTGCTTATTTGGGCTACTTAGACCAGGTGACTTGATGTTATCTATATCAGGCACTCCATATGATACACTTCATGAAGTAATTGGTATTAAAGATAATCCTTCTTCTTTAAAATCATTTGGAATTAATTATGATGAAATTGATTTATTAAATAATGATTTTGATTATGAAAAAATAGGATATTATTTAAAAAATAAAAAAGTTAAGTTAATTGAAATTCAAAGATCACGTGGATACTCTAATAGAGATTCACTTACTATTGATAAGGTAGAAAAAGTAATTAAATTAATTAAAAGTATAAGTCCTAATACTATTGTTATGATAGATAACTGTTATTGTGAATTTGTAGACACATTAGAACCTACAGAAGTAGGCGCTGATATAGTAGTTGGATCTTTAATTAAAAACTTAGGTGCCGGTATTGCACCTAATGGTGCTTATATAGTTGGTCGTAAAGAACTTGTTCATCTTGCAAGTGAGAGATTAAACTTACCAGGTGAGGCTAAAGAAGTTGGCCCATCATTAGGCCAAAATAAACCTATTTTACAAGGCCTTTTTATGGCACCAAGTGTTGTAGCATCCGCACTTAAAACTTCTATTTTAACAAGTTACATGTTGGAAAGCTTAGGATATACAGTATCTCCTAAATATAGCGCTCCTCATGCGGATATTGTTTGTTCAATTACATTTAATAATCCAGATGATTTAATTAAATATGTACAAGGAATACAAGCTGCATCTCCAATAGATGCTAGTGCAGTGCCTGAGCCTTGGGATATGCCAGGATATGATGATAAGGTCATTATGGCATCAGGTTCATTCACACAAGGATCTAGTATTGAACTATCAGCAGATGGACCAATTAGAGAACCATTTATAGCTTATCAACAAGGTGGACTAACTTATACTTATGGAAAACTTGGAGTAATATCTGCTTTAAAGAAATTGATTGGTGAATAATGGATGAATATATAAAAAGCTTAGACGTTGATAAAGACTTTATGCATGATGTTGGAAATGGTATTATGCTAAATAATAAAGAAGAAGAAATATTAAAAAGAGTAGGTATTGATTATAAAAATTGCGCATCAATTAGTGATCTTTTATTTCAAATAGAAGATTATTTAATAGACTATGAAGATGATGAATTAGAAATGTTATCTAGTAGAATATCAGAATTTAATTATTATAATAATACAAATAAGTAGGATTATATATTTAATAAATATTATATAAATTTAAGGTTTTTAAGCAAATTCTTTGCCTAAAAGCCTTTTTTTTGTTATAATTGAGTAGGTGATTGTATGGAGACATTGTTAAACAAAATATATGATTATTCACTAGAAGAGATTATGGGAGAGAGATTTGGACGTTATTCTAAATCAATTATACAAGATAGAGCTTTACCTGATATTAGAGACGGACTTAAACCTGTACAAAGAAGAATATTATATGCAATGTATAGAGATAAAAATACATTTGATAAACCATATAAAAAATCCGCTAAAGCTGTTGGTAATATAATGGGTAATTATCACCCTCATGGTGACTCTTCTATATATGATGCTATGGTACGTATGAGTCAGTGGTGGAAACAAAATACTCCATACATAGATATGCATGGTAATAATGGATCGATTGATGGTGACTCTGCAGCCGCAATGCGTTATACAGAAGCAAGATTATCTAAAATAAGCATGGAGCTTTTAAAAGATATCGATAAAGATACAGTTGATATGGTATGGAACTTTGATGATACTTTAAAAGAACCAGTAGTACTTCCTTCTAAATTTCCAAATTTGCTTGTTAATGGAGCAACTGGAATCTCAGCTGGATATGCAACAAATATACCAACGCATAACTTAGGTGAGGTAATAGATGCTACAATTAAAAGAATTGATTCCCCAAACTGTAGACTTGATACATTACTTGAGATTATTAAAGGGCCAGACTTTCCAACAGGAGCTATTGTAGAAGGTAAAAAAGGAATAATTGATGCCTTTACTACAGGTCGTGGTAAAGTAATGATTAAATCTAAATGTGAATTTGTGAACTCTAAAGGAAAAGACATGATAGTAGTAACAGAGATTCCTTTTGAAGTTAATAAATCTGCTTTAGTTAAAAAAATAGATGAGATTAGAATTGATAAAAAAATAGAAGGTATTCAAGAAGTATTAGATGAATCTAACTTTGAAGATCCAACTCGTATTGATATCATTTTAAAGAAAGATGCCGATAAGGAATTAATACTAAATTACTTACTTAAAAATACTGAATTACAAGTATCTTACAATTACAATATGGTTGCTATCAAAGATGGAAGACCAATGACTGTAGGTATTATTCCTATATTAGATGCTTATATTGAACATCAAAAGGAAGTAATTACAAGAAGATGTAAGTTTGATTTAGATGTTTATAATAAAAGATTACATATAATTGAAGGCTTAATAAAAGCAATATCTATACTAGATGAAGTAATTCAAACTATTAGAAAAAGCAAAAATAAATCTGATGCTAAAGAAAACTTAGTAAATAAATATGGCTTTACAATGGAACAAGCTGAATATATTGTTATGTTACAACTTTATAGATTGACTAATGAAGATGTTGTTGAATTATCTAATGAATATGATGATTTAAAGAATAAAGTGGCTGCACTAAATGTTATTTTAAGTGATGATGCTAAATTAAAAGCTTTAATGAAACATGAACTTAAAAAAGTAAAAGATGAGTATGCAACTCCTCGTCGTACAGAATTAGTAGATGAGATAACTGAGATTAAAATTGATACAACTAAAATGATACCAAAAGAGGATGTTATCGTAGTTGTAACAAAAGAAGGTTATATAAAAAGAGTTAGTCCAAGAAGTATGACTGATAATGAAACTGGTCTAAAAGATTCTGATATAGTTATTGGCAAATATAAAATGAATACAATGGATACATTACTATTATTTACTGATAAAGGTAATTACTTACATATTCCTGTTTATGAAATACCTGAACTTAAATGGAAAGATTTAGGTAAACATGTAAGTAATGTAATAACTGTATCTAGTGATGAATCTATAATAGCAAGTATTCCAGTATATGATTTTGATACAGATGAATATATTACAATATTTACAAAAGATGGTATGGTTAAACGTACTAAATTATCTGAATTCAAGGCACTTCGTTATTCAAAAGCAATAGCTGCTATTAAATTAAAAGCAGGAGACTTAGTTGTAAGCGCTGTTAATACTGATTTTGAAAATACAATGATTACAACAACTAATGGATATGCTCTTTCATTTAAAACAGAAGAAATCCCTGTTGTTGGACTTAAAACTAGTGGTGTTAAATCAATTGCTTTAAAAAATGATACAGTTGTATCTGGTATGTTATATGATGAGACACTAGAGTATTTAACTATCTTAACTGATAAGGGAACAGGAAAACGTATTAAGTTAAGTGAATTTAATATATCAACACGTGCACGTCGTGGAGATAGAATTATAAAAGATATTAAAACAAATCCTTATCATATAGTATCAAGTTATATCATAAATTATAAAGAGATGCTTTCTGTTGTTGATTCTAAGGATGTATTTGATATAAAAATAACTGAATTATCTATAAGTGATAAGAATTCATCAGGTACAAGTATTACAAAGAATAAGATATTATCTTCAAATGTAATAGTTGGTTTAACTAGTAAAGAAGATAAAGTGATTGTTGAAAAAGAAAATGGAAAACAAGAAGAGTCTGAACATGTTCTAACAATAGATGACTTTTTAAAGGATTTATAGTAAAATAAATTAAGGAGAGTGAAATTATGTTAATAGATATACTTCAAATATTAGGTGGACTTATAGTTGGTTTAGTAATAGGATTTTTACTTGCTAAACATTATATGGAAAAATACTTAAAGAAAAATCCACCAGTTAATGAACAAATGATTAAAGCTATGATGAGTGGAATGGGTAGAACTCCAAGCCAAAAACAAGTTAATCAAATGATGAAACAAATGAATAAATTCATGTAAGAGCTTAAATTATTTAAGTTCTTTTTTTATATTGACAAAACGTACAAGTGTTCGTTATAATTAAAATGTAGTATGTTGTAAATGATTTTGAAATTTTAAAAAAGGAGGTTTTATTATGAAAGAAAAGATAAAAACAATTTCAAAATTATTTGAAGGTATGGAGATTAGAAGTATATGGGATAGTGAAAAGGAGGAATATTACTTTAGCGTTGTTGATGTAATTAAAGCATTAACTAATAGTGATAATCCACGAAATTATTGGAATATGTTAAAAAAGAGGATGAATGAGGAAGAAAAAAGTGAGTTGTACACAAAATGTGTACAACTGAAAATGAAATCATCAAAAGATAGTAAGATGTATAAAACAGATACATTAGATACAGAAGGTATATTTAGACTTATTGAATCAGTACCATCTCCAAAAGCAGAGCCTTTTAAATTATGGCTTGCTAAACTTGGTAGACAAAAAGTTGATGAAGCATTTGATCCATCAAAGGGTATAGATGAAATGATTGATTTTTATTTAAAAAAAGGTTATACATTTGAGTGGATTGAAACTAGAATAAAAGCAATTATGGATCGTAAAAGACTAACTAAAAAATGGCAAGATGGAGGTATTAAAGAAACAAGTGAATTTGCTATCTTAACAAATGCAATTTATAAAGAATGGTCAGGTATGACAGCGAGTGAATATAAAGATTTTAAAAATATTCGAAAAGAGAATTTAAGAGATAATATGTCTAGAATAGAAATGCTTTTAACTGATTTAGGTGAACTTACAACTCATGATATTGTAGATAATGAAAAACCAATTGGCTTAAGTGAGAATATAAAAGTAGCCAAAAGGGGTGGAAATGTAGCTAAAGTTGCAAAAGAGTTATATGAAAAAGAGACAAAAAAAGAAGCTATATCAAATATTAATAACTTAAATTATGCTTATATAGATAATGAAAAAGTAATAGAGTAGCTTTAATCTTTAAATTTAAATTACTTTAATTTACTAACTATCATTTACGTGTTATAATTAATTAGGTGAATTATATGGATAAATTTAATGAACTTAGAAATAAATTTGAAAGTATTATATATAAAAAATATGAAATTATAGATGATGGCGAATTTTTTAAAATAATCTTTACTTTTGAAATACCTAATTTAAAGGTATTTACTCCATCTTTAACTATTAAAAAAAGTGATATAACTAATGAAAATATAAATAATGATTTACTTAATTCTATAATATTTAGAATTGGTATGATTGAGTTAATTAGTTATTATAAATGTGTATGTCCTAAAAAGGTTATTATAGAAGCAGGATATATTGATTTATATGAACAAGATTGGTTTAAAAAACTATTTTATAACGGGCTTGGAGAATTTTTCTATGTTAATGGTATAAATGTTAGTGAAGAAGAATTATTTGATTTTGATATTAGAGGAGAAAAAATAGATATTAAAGATGTTGAATATAAAGGATTTGGTAATCTAATTCCAGTTGGTGGTGGAAAAGATTCTAATGTAACACTAGAGCTTTTAAAAGATTATGATAATAAGTGTTTTATGATCAATCCTAAACAAGTTCATATTGATTGTGCTGGAAGCTTAGATTATTATGCAGTTAAAAGAGTAATTGATAAAAACTTAATTGAATTAAATAGTTTAGGCTATCTAAATGGACATACTCCTTTTAGCGCAATAGTTGCATTCATCTCATATTTAATGGCTTATTTAACTAATAGAAAATACATAGTTTTATCAAATGAAGGATCTGCTAATGAACCAACTGTAATTGGTACTAATATAAATCATCAATATTCAAAAACTTATGAATTTGAGCGTGATTTTTATCTTTACACTAAAAAATACTTTAATATAGATATTAAATATTTTAGTTTACTTAGACCTATTAAAGAAATACAAATAGCTTATCTTTTCTCTAAATATACAAAATACCATAAAATATTTAGAAGTTGTAATGTAGGATCTAAAGAAAACCCATGGGTATGGTGTTGCAATTGTCCTAAATGTTTATTTGTATTTATAATACTTCGTGCATTTATGTCTAAAGAAGATGTTATTGATATTTTTGGTGATAATATGTTAGATAATAAAGAATTAGAAAAATACTTTATAGAGTTAATAGGTGAGGCAGAGACTAAACCATTTGAATGTATTGGAACAATTGAAGAAGTTAGATTTGCAATGAATAGAATAATTAAAAATGATAACTCATATTTATCTAATTTATATAAACAAAATTATTATAAAAATGAGGATATTGATTTATCTAAAATATACTATGAAAATAATGTAATAGATGAATATTTAACTATTTTAAAAGAGGCGATTAAAGATGCAAGATAAGATAATTGAAAAATTAAAGAGTTTTAATAATATAGCTATTTTAGGATATGGTAAAGAAGGTATTTCTACTTATAACTTTATTAGAAAATATGATAAAGATATTAAATTAACTATTTTGGATGCTAGAGAGATTACTCCTGATGATGATAATACATTATATAAAAAATATAATGGAGAGGATAGCTTAAAAGAATTTGATTTAATAATTAAAACACCAGGCGTTCCAATTCTAGGATTTAGTAAAGATACTATATCTAAAATAACTTCTCAAATGGAACTGCTTTTAGAGGTAAATAGTAGTAATGTAATAGGAATAACTGGTACTAAGGGTAAAAGTACTACATCAACATTAATCTATGATATTTTATCATATCAAATGGATAAAGTATTTTTAGTTGGTAATATAGGTATTCCAGTACTTGATAAAATAGATGAATATGATGGAGCAACTATAGTAGCAGAGATGTCATCTCATCAATTAGAGACTGTTAAAGTATCACCTCATATAGGAATTATTCTAAATTTATATTCAGATCACTTAGATCATGCAGGCACACTAGAAAATTATCACGCATCAAAAATGAATATAATAAGACATCAACAAAAGACTGATTATGCAATATATGATTTAGATAATGAGTATTTAAAATGCCAAGATTTTTCTAGTGTTTTAGGTAATAAACTTACAGTTAGTTTGAATAAAAAAGCAACAATTTATTTAAAAGATAATAATATTTATTTAAATGATTGCTTACTATTAAAAAGAGAAGAAATTATAACTAGCTTACTTGGTGATAATAATTTAAAAAATATTATGTTTGCTTTACTTGTGGCTAGTTTATATAATTTAGATATTAATAAAGCTTTAATATCAATTAAAAATTTTAAACCACTAGAACATAGAATGGAGTATGTTGGTAAATATAAAGATATTAATTTCTATAATGATGCTATAGCTACTATTCCTGAGGCAACTATAAGTGCTTGTCAAACATTAACTGATGTTGATACTTTAATTTTTGGTGGAATGGATAGAGGAATAGACTATACAAAATTAATAGATTATTTAAATAACTCTAATATAAAACATTTAATATGTATGCCATCAACAGGACATAAACTTGCTAAATTTTTAGATAAAAACAAAGTGATTTTAGTGGATGATTTAAATGAAGCTGTTGAAAAAGCATTTCTTGTTACTGAAAAAGGAAAAACTTGTATAATGTCTCCAGCAGCATCTAGTTATGAATATTTTAATAATTTTGAAGAAAAAGGTAATGCTTATAAGAAACTTGTTAGAACTCATAAATAGTGAGTTCTTTTTTTTATGCTTTAATTAATATAATTAAATAGGTGATTTAATGTTAAAGAAAATTCTTAAATATTTATTTAAAGATTTTTACCTTTTTACAGCAGCATACTCTAATAATGTGTTTCCTGAGCCTTTAACTGATGAAGAAGAAAAAAAGACTTTAGAAAGATATTTTTTAGGTGATAAAGAAGCAAGGAATGTTTTAATTGAAAAAAATTTAAGACTTGTTGCGCATATTGTAAAAAAATATGATTATAAAAAAGAAGAAGTAGATGATCTAATAAGTATTGGTACAATTGGTTTGATAAAAGGTGTTGATTCATATTCAAAAGAAAAGGGTACTAAACTTACTACTTATTGTGCACGTTGTATAGAAAATGAAATACTTATGTATTTTAGAGGTGATAAAAAAAATAATAAAAACATTAGTTTAAATGAAAAAATAGGCTTTGATAAAGATGGTAATGAAATAACATTCCTAGATATACTTAAAACACCTAACCAAGATTTTATAATGGATATACATAAAAGTAATTTAGAAAATAGCTTAAAGAAATATTTTAGCGTATTAACACTTAGAGAAAAAGAGATAATTGAAAAAAGATATGGACTTAATAATTATGAAGAGACAACTCAAAAAGAGCTTGCTAAAGATTTAGGTATATCTAGAAGCTACGTATCAAGAATAGAAAAAAGAGCAATATCTAAAATATTAAAAGAGTTTATAAAGAATAAAGACAATTGATAAAAAATTGCCTTTTTTTTAAAATATGATAAAATATACAACAAGGGTGATTATATGAAGAAAAAAATTATATCAATTGTTTTGCTTCTTTTATGGGCAGGACTAATCTTTTACTTATCTAACCAACCTAGTGATGTATCAGGAAAAATATCAGGAAGTATGATTAAAAATGTATTAAGTGTAAGTGAAGTAACTTTAAATTTAATACATAATCCATTAAGAGAATCTATGCATGTATTTGTATTTATGGTATTTGCATTATTACTTTTAAATGTTTTAGTTAATTTTAATGTAAAAAAAATATATATTTGGTGTTTTATAATATCAATGTTATATGCTATATCTGATGAGACTCATCAATTATTTGTTCCTGGTAGAGCATTTGAATTATTAGACTTATTTTTAGATTTAGTCGGAATTGTAATTGCTAAAATTATGTATTTTAATTTTGAAAGTTGTATGCAAACTATAAATGATGGTAAAAAATAAAATTTTTAAAATTAATATTAAATCAAAGCACTATGCTTTGTTTTTTATTGACTAAAAATATTTAAGTAGGTATAATTTAAGTATAATAGTAGGAGGCATATATGAAGAGTATAATACGAAATAACATATTATGGATGATGATTGGAATGTTAATATGTGGAAGTGGCTATGTTATAGCTGCTAGTTTTGCAGCTAGTGATATAAAATATTCTCCAAAAGATAAAAATTGGAAGGTATCAAACGTTGGTGCAGCTATAGATGATTTATATCGTAATAATAATTGCGTTATATATCCTAATCAAAAATTTGTAATAACTAAAGATATAAATGGAAATGTCTATACCTTGAAAATTTTTGATGATGTTGATAACTTGGTTTATTCTACAACATATGATTGTGATATTTGGGGAGCATTTGAACAAATTATTAAGACATATCAATTTCGAGGTAAAACTTATACGATTACTGCTAATGGTAGTGCTGATATAAATAACTTTAGAGCTATAATAAATGTTGATGGTAAAGATATTTATACTGTATTAGGCTATGCTAGTCGTGATAATGGTTCTTGGGATACTAATACAACCGTTGAAACTGGTAATGCTATTTTATATAACGGTAATTTTTATTATAAAAAATAAACTGTATAATAGGAGGTATATATGAAACGAGGATTCACACTAATTGAGTTACTTGCAGTAATAGTAATACTTGCAGTAGTAGCCTTAATCGCATTTCCAGTTATAACTGGAATAATAGAAAAGACTAAAAAGTCAGCGGCTTTAAGAAGCGTAGAAGGCTATGTAGAGGCAGCTAATAATGCAGCAGTAATATATGATGTAGATAATAATAAAGGAATAGGTATAACCGATGCTAAACATATATTTAAAAGTAGTTCTGATACTACAGAATTTAGTAAAATAAAAGCCAAAGGAACACTTCCTACATATTCATATATAGATTTT
>JAFUZI010000012.1 GCA_017476705.1 Bacilli bacterium | reverse complement strand
CACAGCTTTTTTTATAATAAACATCAGCTACAAGTCCAATTCCAACTGAATATACTTTTGTACCAGTTGATACACCTACATCAAGTCCTTCATGCCATCCACTTAATAAAGCTCTATAACCAAATTCACTTGTAACTCTACCATAATCTGTTGGGCGATAAAAAGCTGTACCAGCAGGAAGTAAACTTCTTCCACATGATTTAATATCTTCATTATCTTTACATCCTCTACTTTGATACATCTCAATTATTTCTTTTTGTGATTTTATTTCTTCAGCAATACTTAATCCAGTAGATTTTTCTTCTTCTAATTCTTGACCTAATGATTTAACTTTTTCTTCTAATGATTTTTGATCTTCGCCAAGTTTTACTTGCTTACTTGCAAGCTCAGTTTGCTTATTTTTATTTTGTTCAATTAGTTCATTATATTCTTTAACCAATTTTTCATTATAAGCACTCATTTGTTCAGCAACTGCAGCTCTATAAATAAGATCAGTAAATGATTTAGCCCCAAAAATATATTCAAGATATGATGATACACCACTTGATTTTTGAACAAAATTCACTATTTTTTTAACCTCAGCTTTTTTATCAGCTATCCTTGTATATAAAGCATCAATATCAGCTTGTAAATTGTTAATATCAACTGCAGTTTGCTTAATACTGTTTTTAATATCAACAATATCTTGATTTGTTTTTTGAATTTGTTGTTCTGTTAATTGCTTTTTTTGCTCTGATGCACTATACTCATCTTGTTTCCTCTTAAGCTCATTTTTTAAATCTCCCAATGTCTTTGCATGTGTTATATCAGGCACAATAAAGGTTGGCAAAAGTATTATAACTATAACAAATATATCTAATATTTTTTTCATAAAATCAATCCTTTAATTCTTTTTTTATTTCTTTGTAATTTGGGCAATATTTAGATACCAAACTCCAAAAATCTTTTGAATGATTAAAATATACAAGATGAGAAAGCTCATGCACTATAACATAATCTAGACATCTTATATTATACTTTATAAGTTCAGTATTAAGAGTTATTGTAATGGTTTTTTTATTACATACACCCCATCTTGTACTCATATGTCTAAGGCGTAAATTCGGATATGGAATATTTTCACTAAATCTATTATAAATAATGCTTAGTCTCTCAGCATATATTCTTTTCATTTCTTTTTTTAGCCACCTATTTAAAGAATCTATACTTTTTACATATATCCTATTATCTATAATTTCAATCTTTTTATTATCAATAATTATTATATCATATTTATTGCCTAAATAATAGAATTCTCTATTCTTTTCTTGTTTAATTTTCATCCTTTCTATATTTTTCTTCAGATAATTATAATTGTCATCAAGTATTTTTTTTACCATACCATTTGTTACAAAATAATTAGTTGTCACATATATTATTAAATCTTCTTTAACTCTAATATATGTATTTTTGTTATTTTTTTTATTTATAATAACAGTATATTCTTCACCATCTACTATATATTTCATACATAATATTATAACATACAAACTAAAAAACACATAATAATATGTGTTTTATGAAGCTTTTTTTCTACCTTTAGGTGAATATATTTTGTTTGTTACTTCGTTAATATCGTAGTTTAGATAAGTTAAAGTATATATCTTATTTGGATTTAAATAAAACTCCTTATTTAAAAACATATTATATTTCTTTTCTCTATCCTTAACAAGTTCCCTAATCATATCATAAGAAGTAACTTCTTTACCAACAATCTTTTCTATAATGGCTCTTTGCTTTAATTCGTTTTCTTTTGAATCAAAATAAAAAATCACTTCATCTTGCAATGTTTTAATAAAATTATATTCATTTCTTTTTATATTTAAAATGTCCTTTTTCTCACTATACTTTAAAAAATCCATATAATAACGGCATCTCTTTTTAAAAAGTTCAGCTTTAACTATATCATTATTTGTTTTTAAAATAGTATAATTGTCTCTTTCTAATTCATATTGATATTTAACAGATGTGTCTTTTTGACGAACTTTCATTGTATTAGTGATTAGATGAACTTTTTTATTAAGAACGGCAATTCTTTGATCAACACACTTAATAGCAACTTCAATTTTTTCAATCAATTCACTATAGCTCATCCATACTCACCTACCTTATAATATTATAGCACAAGAAAAAGGATTTATAAATCCTTTTATATAATAATTACTATAATAATTGATAATGCAAATAAACATAATAATAATTTCCAAATGTTTTTTAACCATTTAAGATAATCTATTTCAAAATACATAAGTCCTATAACAAGTATTATACTTGTAGGCGCTACTAAAGATACAATTCCATGAATAGTTTGAGTTAGCATAAATATAACACTATATTTATCTATATGTGTAGCCGATGCACTATAAATAGTACTTAAAAGATATGGGAAATCATTATAAAGTATACTACCAATTCCAGTAATAATTGTAAATGGTAAATATATAATATTATCACCAATTGTCCTAGATAACATTGTATTATAGAATGTATATCCGTTTGAATTAACATTCATAAGTAAAAATAAAATATTTGCAGCCAATACCATTAAAGCTACTGGTAATATTTCTTTAATTCCAAGAAGTGATCCATCAATTATTTCCTTTATACTTAATTTATATAATTTACCAATTATAAATGTCACGACAATTAAAGTAAATCCTAAATCATAATTAGTCCAATGTCCAAACGCAGGGATAGATCCAATTAAATAACCAAATAATGGAAAATTTCCAATTTTAAATGATGTAATTGATTTATGAATATTATCAAACAAATCAATATTAAATGCCATAGACCAATTATACATAGCAAAAACAAGTACAATAAACATCAAAGTTAATACAGTAATACCTTTTGTTAATTTCACTTTTTTAGTAGATTTACTATATAGTTTAATATCTTTAACTTTTTCTTTTACACTTGCTGTTTTAACTGTAAAGAAAACAAGTAAAAATAAAGATACTATAAATAAAACAATTTTAGCTATAATATTAGAATTCATATTACCATTCAAATAAGTAATATATCCTGCTATATTAGCACCATATAAACTTGCTAAATTACCAATTAAAATACCACCGATAGTTGCAAGCATAGAACTTATTTTACTAAATCCAAGCAACATTAATATAGTTGCAAACATTGGAACAAATATAACAAGTACTAAATTTAATCCTGTAAGTGATGATAAAACGGTAAACAAAACAGTTGTAATAACTAAAAACTTAATTTCACTACCTTTAAATTTTTTTACTATCCTATCAACTAAATTAGAATAAAAACCAGTTTTATTCATTACTCCATACAAAGCACCAATTAGTAAAATATCAATTGCCATAAGTACAAACACTGAACTAGTTAATGCCATGAAAGGATATATAATGACATCAAATATTCCAATTGGCATAATAGTACTACCTGTGTATTCACCATTATTAAAATATCCAGCAGGAATAATCCAACTAACTAAAATAAACAATAAAAACAGAATACCTAATGCCTTCAATATGTTATTCTTTTTCATATTATTACCTCCTAGTTTATTATATCAAATTATAAATATTTTTTAAATAAATTAATTATTTTTCACACAAATTATTAAATATATATTATAATATGTCATGGATGTGATAAATATGTTTAAATATTCTGATTCAAATAAAAGATATTATACACTTGATTATTTTTATAAGCATAAATTTAACTCTAAAGTATTTAAGGTAAGTTTAGATATGGGACTTACATGTCCAAACATTGATGGTACTGTTGGAATTGGTGGATGTATATATTGTAAGAATGGTTCAGGGGACTTTGCTGGAGATAGAAAAAAACCATTAAAAGAACAATTTGATGAAATTAAAAATATGATGTTAAAAAAATGGCCTAATAGTAAATATATAGCCTACTTTCAATCTAATACTAATACATATGCCCCACTTGATTTTTTAAAGAAAAATTTTGAAGAAGTTATTAAATATGAAAACGTAGTTGGTCTATCTATTGGAACAAGACCAGATAGTATTAAACCTGAAGTAATGGATTATTTAGAAGATCTATCTAAAAAAACCTATCTAACTGTTGAGTTAGGTCTTCAAACAATACATGATAAAACATCTAAATTTATAAATAGATGTCATACCTTAGAGTGTTTTAAAGACTGTGTGAAAGAGCTTAGAAAAAGAGGCATTAATGTAGTTGTTCACATTATTAATGGGCTTCCTTATGAGACAAAAGAAATGATGATAGAAACTGTTAAATATTTAAATAAGCTTGATATTCAAGGTATTAAAATACATATGTTATCAATTGTTAAAGATACAAAATTAAATATCATTTATGAAGAAAAGCCATTTCATATTTTAACAAAGGAAGAATATGTTGATATAGTATGTGAACAGTTAGAATATTTAAGAGAAGATATAGTTATAAATAGAATCACAGGAGATCCAAAACGTGAAGACTTAGTAGAACCTGATTGGTTAGTTAAAAAATTCTGTGTTATGAACGATATAGATAAAGAAATGAAAAAGCGAGATATTTATCAAGGTGATAAAACTTCTAGTTAATCCTAGAAGTTTTTATATTACTTGATACTCTCTTGATATTATTCTATTATCACTTGAATATGCAATTATATTTTTATTATCTCTTCTAACTATTATTATACCGATTGTTTTATTTTGATTATCATTTTTTAAATGCTTATCTATATAATTCATATATACTTGTACTTGCCCTATATGTTCTTTTTTTAAATCAGTAACTTTTAACTCTACTACAACAAAACAGTTATAAATATAATTAAATAATAACAAATCAATATAGTTATAATTATCTCCTATTTTTATTTTGTATTCATTTTTAATAAATGTAAAGCCTTCACCCAATTCATTTAAAAAGGATGGTATATCCTCTAAAATCATTTGTTGTAATATTTTCTCAGATATTTCTTCATAATTATTACTATTTTTTATAATTATTGGATTTTTAATATAATCTTTTACCTCATTTTCTTCTTTTTTAATTATCTTGTCTTTAGTTTCATTTGGTAATCTTTCATACTCTTTATCTTTTATAATACGTTCTAACTCTCTTTTAGACAAATTTCTTTTAATTATTTGTTCTATATAATAGTTAATTTTATCAATATCTTTTATGGGCAATAATATCAAACAATGACTCCAGCTTAATTGTGGCACCAGTGGTGCCACTTTTTCATTAGAAAAAATTAAATAAAATTTTCTAATTTTAAATAGAGTACTTTTATCATACTTTTTTCCAACTTCGATGACTAATTTTTTTGAATAATTACCTATAATATTTTCACCATAATCATTACCTGCTTCAAATAATAATCTCCCAACATTATAATATGACCTTAAATCACTTCTATTTTTTGAGTAATCTTTTGCTTTCTTATAAATTTCATTATTAATTAATTCTTGCTTAATCTCATCATAATAGTTCATAAAAACCTCCTTAAATGTCATCTACTATATAACACTTAATTTAGAAATTATGTCGAAATATGAAAAAAGTAGAAATTTTTTTCTACTTTTCTAATAGTGATAATGATACTTTTTCTTTTTCTTTATTAATTTCTATTACATAACAATCTACTATATCTCCAACACTTACAACATCACTTGGATTTTTGATGAATTCTTTTGACATATTAGAAATATGAACTAACCCATCATTATGAAGTCCAATATCAATAAATGCTCCAAAATCAACTACATTTCTAACAGTACCTTGTAACTTCATACCTAGTGTTAAATCATCTATATTTAAAACATCACTTTTAAGTATTGGTGCATCTATTTCATCTCTTGGATCTCTACTAGGTTTTTTTAACGATTTAATAATATCTTCTAAAGTATATTTATCAATTCCTAATTTACTTGATTCTTCTTCTATATTAATATTATCTAATTTTTCTATTAAATAAGGTGTACCTAATTGGCTAATATTGGAATCAATACTATCTAATAATTTCAATACCTTATCATAGCTTTCTGGGTGAATATCAGTTTGATCTAAAATATTTACTCCATCTTGGACTCTTAAAAATCCTATTGCTTGTTCAAATGCTTTATCTGATAATATTTTTTTCTTCTTAAGCTCATCTCTTGAATTAAATTTACCATGACAATCTCTATATTCAATTATCTTAGATATATTTTTACTTGTTAGTCCTGAAATATATTTAAGTATATAAGGGCTTGCTGTATTAATATTAACACCAACACTATTAACTACTTTCTCAACAACGAAATCCAAGTTATCTTTAAGTTTCTTATCAGCTACATCATGTTGATAAAGTCCTACACCAATTCCATCAGGCGGTATTTTAACAAGCTCTGATAATGGATCTTGAAGACGTCTCGCAATAGATACAGCACTTCTTTTCTCAACAGCAAGATCAGGAAATTCTTCTATTGCAACATTTGATGCACTATAAATAGATGCGCCTGCTTCTGATACAATGGCATATTTAACATTTAAATTATATTTTTTAATCATATCAGATACCATTTTCTCTGATTCTCTTGATGCAGTACCATTCCCTATTGATATAATATCTACATTATATTTTTTTATTAAATCAACTAGTACTTTTACATCTTCGTCAATATTTGTCTTACCCTTTAAAAAAGGCTTTATAACACAAGAATCTAAGTATTTACCAGTTTTATCAACAACAGCAATCTTACATCCATTAACAAATCCTGGGTCTACTGCAAGTACAACTTTTTCTTTCATTGGAGGAGTAAGTAATAATGCCTCTAAGTTTTTACCAAAGTTTATAATAGCAGCATCTTCACCCTTTATAGATAAATCTGATCTAATTTCTCTTTCAATAGATGGATATATTAATCTTTTATAACTATCTTTAATAGCATTTTCTACAATAGACGCAGATTCACTATTTTTATCTTTTATATATTTTGATTCTATAAATTCAATTATCTTATTATCATCAACACTTATCTTAACATTTAAAACTTTTTCTTTTTCACCACGATTAATAGCTAAAATTCTATGGGGTTTTATTCTTTTAACTTCTTCTTCATAATTATAATACATCTCATAAACTAAAGAATCATCATTGTTATCCTTTTTTACGCTTGTTTTAATAATACCATTTTTATAAATAAAGCTTCTAATCCATTTCCTTATATAAGCATTATCGCTTATCCATTCAGCTATAATATAGCTTGCTCCTTCAATTGCATCGTCAACAGACTTAACTTTATCATTAATATAATTTTTAGCAATACTTTTTATATCAGTAGCTTTAAAAGACATAATTATTTTAGCTAAAGGTTCTAATCCATTATTAATAGCATCAGTAGCTTTTGTTTTTTTCTTTTCTTTAAAAGGTCTATATATATCTTCTACTTCAACAAGCTTCTTACATGCCATTATATTTTTCTTTAAATCATCTGTAAGAAGGCCTTTTTCATCAATTAGCCTAATTACGTCTTCTTTTCTCTTTTCTAGAGATACTTGATAAACATACACTTCATTTATATTTCTAATTTCTTCTTCTGTTAAAGCTCCAGTTTCACCTTTTCTATAACGTGCTATAAATGGAACTGTACATCCTTCGCTTAGCATATTAAGTGTCTTTTTTATATATTCTTCTTTTATATTTAAATCATTACTTATTTCTTTTATTATCTCGTTGTTCATATGTTTACTCCTTTACTATCACAATAATATTATAACAAATTTAAAAAGAGTTTTTAACTCTTTTCTTTTATATAATTATAAATTAGCAAGATAATTCCAATAAGGCTTATTACTAATGAAATATTTTTATAAGGTGCCTTGTATTCTATTTTAATGTTATGATATCCACTAGATATATCAAATCCTATGAAACACTCATTAACTTTTTTATATTTAGTTTTAATGCCATCTATATAAACATTAAATCCCTTATCATATGGAATAGATGTTACTATTACTGATGAATTTATAACATTTATTGAGCCTTCTATAATATCACCTTTTGTTTTAGCTTTATCAAATTTAAACTCTTGTACATTGTCTTTTATATTTTTAATTAAATCATAATCTAAAACATATAAATTAATATTAGATATTTCATGAATACCTTTTGTAAAATGTATGTCAAGCGTATTATCAACAGTAGAACTTATAACATACGAAAATTTATGATTTTCATTATTATATTTCCACTCACGACAAGTTAGTTTATTATCTATATTATTAATCCTAACATTTAAATCTCCAGTTGTTTTGCACGAATTATTTTTTAATATATCAAAATCAACAAATAATAATTTATTATCCAAATTATCATTTACTTTAACTTTTAAATAATTAGATTTATCCGCATTAACAATATATCCAGAAGTAGTTTTTTCAATAACCAATCCATTGCTTTCTAATATAATATAATTATTAATTTTATTAACATTTATAATATTTGTATTTGTTTTATTAGAAATAGTTTTACCTATTAAATTAATTATATTATCTGGGTAATTTAATGATTCATAATCAATTTTTGATATAGTTTTTTCTGTTGAATAAATAATTGGTAAAACACTATCAAGTTCAAATAAATCATTACCTATTTTTTTGTATGGATATCCCAAATCAAAATTTGAATAAATATATTTTTCTCCCATGTATATTTCTCTTATTATATTACTACTTGATGTAATCATAAATTTATTTCTATAATTCATTGGATTTTCCATTACATTTAAATAAAAGTTTCTATAATCATTATTAAATGTTGATGAATACATAGTTGTTTTAAATTCATCTATATTATTCACTTTATTAATGTGTTCCTTTGAAATATTAGAAGTATTTGTTCTATAAATATCATCATGTATTTTATAATCAATATTTTTAAAATCACTAAATCTCATTAATTTATCGTTTAAGTTGCACATAATGCATGTTGTAGTTGATGTAATTATAATTAAAATAAACAACAAATACTTTAAAAATTTGTTTTTAAATAGAATACTTAATTCATTTGATATAACAATCAAACATAGTGGAATAAAAGGAATTAATGATTTCGCATTAATATATAAAGTCCCATTTAATATATAATTAAATATTGGAAATATTATAATTGAAACTAGTATAAAACCAAGTAACTTATTATATTTATCCTTACTAAAAAGGCTAAATACAAGAATAATAAATGTTGTTAATGTAAAGCCAATGGAATATGATGTATAAAGATCTAATTTAGGTATTAATAAACTTAAAACATCCACTGTATTGCCAGATCCACTTCTTCCATTTAATATTGTATAAGCTGTAGGAAGAATTAAAACCATAGTAATTAAAACAGAAATTATTATTCTAAAAATAGTTTTTTTAATAAATTTATATAATTCATTTGTTCCATTAACAGATAAATATTTATAAATTGAATAAATAAAAATAACAGCAATAACAGAAGGACTGTAATAATAACTTGTCAAAATTATTAATGCTAGTGAAATAACCAATAATGTACTTTTGTTATTTTTAACAAAACTATCAATGCCATAAAATGACATTATCAAAAAAGGAAAATAATCAATAAACATTATATGCCTATGAGAATGAAATATTATAGGAGATGCTGTTAAAAAAATAAAAGATGAAATAAATGATACCATTAATGAATAATTATTACGTCTTAAATAATAATAAAATAATACAGTAGATATTATAACAATTAAAGACATCATAATCATAATATAATAAATCATAGGTACATGTGGCATTAAATAAGAAAACATTATAATAGGATTTAAAAGGCCATAATAAGAAATATAATAAATATTTTCCCCTGCTCCTAAATTAAATGAAAAATCAGGGAATATATCTTTAGTTTCATAAAATAAATTTCTAAAATATTCTGCAAGTGGATAATGCTGTACATCAAAATCAACTTTAGAAAGTGGCAAATAATTAAAACACTTTGTAGTAACAAGTAAAATAATAAAATAAGAAACAATTAAAATTAATATATTTATATAATCTCTATACTTTTTCATAATTCACCTCTACTACAATTTTACCACAAAAAAAAGCATTTTTTTGCTTTTTTATTTTTTAAATAATTTGATATAATGTCCTATTCCAAATAAAATCATTAAGAATACTATTAGACCTCCAATAATAGGAATTCTTGCAATAACTTTTCCAATTAAAAGTCCAACAGATGCTTTTAAATATATATTATCCATTTGGAATAATTTTGTAGTTACTAAATTACCAATTACATAGCTAACAAATAAGAAAGATAAATAAATAGCTATAAAATAACAAATAAATGTTAATATACTAACAGGAATTAATATAATTGTAGCCATTCCAATTATACATAAAATTGGAACCATAATTAATATTGTAAATCCAATTCCAGTATTTTTTAAAATATTAGAAAAATTCAAATCTTCTACATCTAACTCTTCTTTAAATGTTGGAAGCATTAATAAAATTATAATAAGTAATATAAATTCTCCAATATAACTAATAACAAAATTAGTAAATGATTCATACATACTAATCTTTTTTGGCTCTTTTTCCATATGAGTCTTAACATCATTTATATTAGCTTTATCAAGTCCAATAACAATAGCATTAGATGAATAATTTAAATCTCCATTAATTTCAGTATTTTCATTTATAATTATTTTCTCAGCATTGATATAAACATCTCCGCCAACTATAACATTTGATAATTCAACAATACTAGCTGAAATATTTGCATTTCGCTCAATTTTAGTATCATTTAATTTAACATTGCTACCACCTAAATATAAATCTCTTCCTATAACAGATGAATTAAATGTAATATTACTACCAGCTATGAATAAATCCTTATTAATTTTCTCTTTAACAGTAACATTACGTCCTGCATAAAAACCATATGTAGACTCACCTTCTAACAGTAAATCTGATGCAGCAATAAAGGACAAGCCATCATTAGTAGATTTATTATCTACTTTATTTCCAGCAATTACTCTTAAAGATGAATAATTTCCCTCTACTGTTATATCATCTCCGCTTTTTGCAATTTCAAGTGCTGATACATTAGTAAAAATAAACAATGATGCAAAAATAATACTTAATGATAAAATAATCTTCTTCATAAATTCACTCCTCTATTATTCATTATAGCACTAATTTAAAAATTATAAAAATTATTTTTGACAATTCTTACAATAATAAGTGCCTCTTCCACCTACTCTTATTTTAGTAACCATACAACCACATATTGGGCATTTATCTTTTCCATGTATTAATAATTCGTTTTGAAATAATCCATGCACGCCTTCACTAGATTCATATGTTCTAATAGTAGTACCACCAAGTTTAATTGCATGTTCTAAAACACTTCTTGTATTATCAATAATATTTTTTAAATCATCACGAGTTAAAGCATTAGTTTTTTTCTCGGGATTTAATTTGCTTAAAAATAATACCTCATCTACGTAAATATTGCCAAGTCCAACAATTATACTTTGATCTAACAATAAAGTTTTTAATGGCAGTCTTTTATCTTTAAACTTTTCTTTTAAATAATCTACATTTAAAGAATCATCCCAAGGTTCAAGCCCTAATTCATTAAGTGGTTTATTAATCAAAACATCTTCTTTTTTGTATAAATACATTCTTCCAAATTTTCTTGTATCCTTATATCTTAATGTTGATAAATCACTAAATACAAATTCAACATGTTCATGTTTATTATATTCATCATCAACATTTCTTATTACATACTTACCTTCCATTCTAAGATGAGATAAAAGTACATAATTATTAAGTATAAACATTAACCACTTACCACGTCTTTTTATATCTTGAATTGTCTCCCCAACCAAATTATTTTTAAATTCATCTATAGTTGGATATTCTATAATTGAATCATATAATATATTTACATTATTAATTGTCTTACCAAGCACTAATTTTTTTAAAGTGTTCTTTACTGTTTCAACTTCAGGTAGTTCTGGCATATAATCACCTCTTACATATTATAACATATAAAAAAGCGATTAAATCGCCTCTTTAACATATCTTTTTGATTCTAATTTACTTTTATTTTTAAATATATACTTTTTTAAATACTCATAAGAATTATAGTTAGGATTAATTCTATCTTCTCTAAATTCATCTTTTAATTCTCCATAAACACCAATATCAAAACTAATTTGTTCAAACTGAGGCAAGAATGATTCTAACATATTCAATTGGTACAAATTAGGATAACTAGGTAAATATAGTAAAAATAAATCATCACTATCGCTAAAAGAAATTGATGAATTAACAAATGTAATATTTCCATTTTCAACAAATGATTCAATTGTTTTAGCCCAACTAAAACTAATATCAACGTTTTCAAAAAAATATGGTTCAATTCCAATAAGTGTTTCTAAATATGACTGATGTTCATATTTTTTATTTTTATAAACACCATATGCATATCCTTTATCGCTTTTTATATCTCCATTATTTATAATTACATAAAAAACATATTTTTTTAAATCTTCCACCTTAATCACCTTAATAACTATTATATTATCAAAACAAATATTGCAAGTCAATAAAAAAGACCAATTATGGTCTTATGCACGTGATGAATATTTTCCATCAGCAGTTGTAACAAGAATTTTTTCACCAGTCTCAATAAATAATGGGACTTTAACTAATAATCCTGTTTCAACATATGCATCTTTTAAAGCATTATTTGTAGTATTACCTTTAACAGCAGGTTCAGTTTCAACTACTGTAAATTCAATTTTATCTGGTAAAATAATTCCTAACAATTCACCTTCATACATAACAATATCAACAAGTAAGTTTTCAAGTAAGAATTTTTTATTATCTCCAACTTGGTCTTCAGTTAACTCAATTTGTTCATATGTTTCCATATTCATGAAATTATAAGTATTTCCTGAATTATATAAATATTGAACATTAGATCTAGTAATATTAGCTTTTTCAAATTTTACATTTGTGTTAAAAGTACGTTCTACAGTACCACCAGTTCTTAAATTTTTAAGTTTAGTTTTCATGAAAGCAGAACCTTTACCTGGTTTAACATGTAAAAATTCAACAACTTGATATATATTACCTTCAATAATTAATGTCATACCATTTTTAATATCATTTACGTTTATCATTTTTTCACATCCATTCTTTTAAGAATATTTAATGTTTTTATTTTTCTAAATAATAACTTCGTTTTATTCTATTATTTTTCTTCTTTATGATCTGTATGTTTTTGACATCTTGAACAATATTTACTTAATTCCATACGTTCAGGTGTATTTCTTTTATTTTTTGGAGTTCTATAGTTTTTTTCTCCACAAACAGAACATTTTAGTGTAATGTTTTCTCTTGCTTCACCTTTTTTAGCCATAAAAAATCCTCCTTTTTTAAAACTATTAACATTTTAACATATTTTTTTATAATTATCTACACTTTTCCAAGCAAAAAGTATTATATCACACTATTTATAAATTTCAAAGTATTTTTCACTTATTCGTCTAGAAATTCTTCTATTTACGTATGACTCAAAGCTTGATGAATAATCATATGTGTCAGGAGATACAACTGTAAATGTAACAACAGGATTATTAAATGGTGCGAAACCAACAAAAGTATTAGATACTGTTTCTTTATCAATCAAGCCATTATTATCAGTATCAATAAAACTTTGACTTGTACCTGTTTTACCGGCAGGATCATACTTTAGATTAATATATCCTGCTCCAGTACCATGCATTACCATTTTAAATCCTTCTTTAACCCTATCTAAATAAATACTATTTGTATTTACTTTATTTAAAATAACTGGTTTTATTTCTATTGTTTTATTATTTTTTATATATTTTTTTAACAAATGATATTTCATACGATTGCCATTATTTGCAATTGTACTAATATATTGCGATAACTGTAAAGGTGTATAGTTATCATATTGACCAATTGCAAAATCCAAAAGAAGACCACTCTTATCATTTAATCCTCTTAGTCCTGTAGACTCATTTGGAACATCCAATCCTGTTTTAACACCAAGCCCAAATTCACTAAATGTATTCCTATAAATATCAAATGCGTTATTATTTACTTGAAAAGGCATATCATAAAAATAACTTGTATCAGCAACCTTAAATGCTGTATAAAACTGATATGTATTACTTGACCATTTAAGAGCATTCAAATCATCTAATAATCCTAAATATTTCCAAGAACATTTAATAGGCGCACTTTTAAGTTTTACACACGTATCATATCTTTTTTCACCCAAAGTTAAAGCACCTGTATTATATCCAACTATATGAGATGCACCTTTAATTGCTGAGCCAACTGCAAAAGAAAATGTAAACACACCTGGGGTATAATCATAAAATATTACATCATCATTAATATAATTAATTTGTTTGCCACTCATTGCAAGTACCTCTCCAGTACTTGGCTCAGTTATAACTACAAAAGACTTATTATAATAAGTAGTATTAGCCTCTTTTTTAGCTTTTATTATTTCTTCTTCGAGTATTTTTTCAACTTCTTTTTGAAGTTCTATATCAATTGTAAGATATATATCATTTCCTTTACTTCCAGATTGTATCAATTCAAGAGAATTATCTTTTTTTATTCTATATGAACTTTTATCACCTTTTAAGATATCATCATACATATATTCAATATAACTAGTCCCAACTCTATCATTCATGCTATAACCTTTTTTTAAATAATAATCCAAATATTCCTTAGGAATCCCTTTAGAACTAGATGAAACTGAACCCAACATACTTTTAAAAACATTCCCATAAGGATAATATCTTTCCCAAGAAACTTTTGTATTAACACCATTTAAGTTTTTTATGTTTGCTGATATAAGAGCATACTCCTCATCTGTTACCCCTTTATCCTTAATTATTTTTTCACTATAAGAATATCCCTTATTCATTAAATAATAAATATAAGCAGCCTTTTTATCAATTTCACCAAACTCTTTTAATTCTTCATCTTTAACTCTAGATATTTTTAAATTTTCAATATCACTACCGGTTATTTTTCTATATCTATATTTTTCTAATTCACTTTCAAGAATTTTATTCCTTGCCTTTTTAGGATTTTTTTTAATCCAAAAATTTTTAATAATTTCATCAGTAACTTTCGAATAATCAATATCTAAAATAGAAGATAATTTATATGCAATTTTTATTTCATCATTTAAAGTAACGCCATAATTTTTTTTATAAACAATTGTTCTTAAAGGTTTATTTGTAACAATAACTCTTCCATATCTATCATAAATATTTCCTCTTGGAGATGTATCACCATATACGATTTTATTAGAATAATTATCATAAATATCTTTATATTTTTTATAATTTATAACCTGAATATTAAATAATGATAAAAACAATATACAAAACAATATTATATTTAAAATAATCAGCAATTTAAATCTATTATTCATATTATCACATTCCTAAATTACATATATTAAAATAGAGGTGAATTTATGCTTTATAAAATAATAAAAAATTACGCATCCACTTTAACAAAAAAAGATATTATAAATTACTCAATAAATAATAATCACTATTTAAAAGAGTATGAAGTTGATATAATTTTTAGTGAAATTCATAATAATATTGATTTACTCTTAAACGATACAGATAATGAATTAAAAAAAATAAAAGATAAGTTAGAACATACTACTTATCTTAAAATTATAAAACTCATTAATTTTTACAAAGAAAAATATAAAAACTATTTATAAAAGTTTATTATATCTTCGATTAAATTTTCATTCAATTTTTTAGCTTCAATTTCCTCTATTTCAAATTTATATGGTGGATAACTATTTTTATCAAAACTTACATAAGGAGTTTCTAAAATTTTGGGAATTCCATCTAATTTTTTATGATAAATAATATTTATCAAATTATCAAATCCAATAGTTCCATATCCAATATTTTCATGTCTATCTTTATGTGTACCAATTAAATTCTTACTATCATTAATATGTACAACATAAAGATTATTTATTCCTATAATATTATCAAATTCCTCTAACACTTTATCAAAATTTGATAAATCATATCCAGCATCATTCATATGACATGTATCCATACAAATCTTAATCTTATCTTTCAACTCAACCTTATCAATTATAGTCTTTAATTCTTCAAAAGATGAACCTACTTCACTGCCCTTTCCAGCCATAGTCTCTAAGCAAATATATAGATTTGTATTTGAATCAAGCACTTTATTTAATGCAGCAGCAATATTATTAATACCCTCTATAGTTCCAAGTCCTACATGACTGCCTGGATGAAGAACAAGTCTTTTAATTCCTAACTCTTCACATCTTTTAATTTCTTGTTTTAAAAATGAAACATTAAAATCAAAATTTTTAGGATTAGCTAAATTAATAATATATGGGGCATGAACAACTAAATTGTTTATATCAATATTATTTTCTTCAAGCATTTTATGCGCTAATTTAGTATTCTCTAAATCAATTGGACTTCTGTTTGTATTTTGAGGAGCTCCTGTATAAAACATAAATGTATTAGAATTATAACTTAGTGCTTCTTTTATTGCACCTAAAAGTCCAGTATCTTTCTTAAAACTAACATTTTCTCCAATAATCATATTATCACCTATTTAATTGTATCAAAAATAATTAGTTTTATCTACTTGTTTAGTTATTATAAAAATAAAAAAGTTATATTAAATCAGTTTTTTTAATTATATATGTCTTATTTTTCCTATAAAATGCATAAAAGATATCAGAGGCATCTATTTTATTAGAAATAAGTAATTTTTCCAGCCATTTTCTATCTTTTCCAATTTCTTTTAAAATATTATAATCAATTTCGCCATCCATTATAAGTGGAAATGGGTAATCTTTTACATTTTGAAATATGGATAAATTCCCATTATTTTCAAGTACTGCATAATCTACTTTTTCAATACTTTCAATTCCTTTTTCACGTAATTGACTAAGTAAATCATCTAAACTATATTTTAATTTAGTCATTTCACTAAATACGAGTTTTCCACCTTTTATAATAACTGAAGGTCTTCCATCTACTATATTTCTTATATTAGATGATTTAAGTGAAAAATAACTTAAAGACTTCTGAATTATAACCAGTGTTGCTATTGGAGTTATAGTGTATAATAATGGCAAATTTTTTTCTTCAATAGACAAAGCAGCAATTTCTGCCATTAAAATTGTAACAATAAAATCAACTACACTTAATTCTCCTATTTCTTTTTTCCCCATTATTCTATAAGAAACTGTTATAATTATATATAAGACAATTGTCTTTACAATAAGTAGTATCATTTTATCACCTATTTATATAATGATTATGTTATATTTTTTTATACAAAAACATATTATTTATTAGGTGATTTTATGAATTATTTAAAAAAATATATTACAAGTATTTTAATAATTATAATATCTTTATTAGCTTTAATGTTATTATTAACGCTTCTTAGTTACTTTGATTTAATAAGCAATAAAGCATATTCTATCTTAGAAATATTATTTATAATTATAACTATGTTTATATCTGGATTTATTACAGGAAAAAAATCCACATCTAAAGGTTATTTAGAAGGTCTAAAAGTCGGAATTATATTTTATTTTTTATTAATCCTAATTAATATAATTTTTATAAAAAAATTCAGTTTAAAATTAATTATTTATTTCATTATTTTAATTCTACCTTCAATGTTAGGATCAATGATAGGTATTTTAAAAAAGAATAATAACTAATTATTTCAATATAAAAAAAAGACACTAATTTGTCTTTTTTATTGTATATTTTTCTATAAAATCTTTTTTATATTCTATAAATCTATCCTCTTTAATAGACATTCTTATTTCTTCCATTAATTTAATTAAAAATCTAATATTGTGAATAGATAAAAGTCTTCCACCTAATGATTCATTAGATACTATTAAGTGTCTTACATATGCTTTTGTATAATTTTTACATGTATAGCAATCACAATCATTTTCAAGTGGTGTGAAATCTTCTTTATATTTAGCATTTTTAATATTAATTTTTCCATATCTTGTAAATGCATTACCATGACGAGCTATACGTGTTGGAAGTACACAGTCAAACATGTCTATTCCACGTTCTACTCCTTCAAGTAAGTCAATAGGATCCCCTACTCCCATTAAATATCTTGGTTTATTTTCTGGCAAATATTTAATTGCATAATCAATCATTCTATACATTGTATCTTTATCTTCACCAACACTAGTTCCACCAATTGAATATCCATCAAAATCCATCTTAACTGTCTCTTCAGCAGAGAATTTTCTTAAATCTTCATATTCTCCGCCTTGAACAATACCAAATAAAGATTGATTTTCATTATTGAATACATCTTTACCACGACGAGCCCATCTTAAAGTTCTTTCAGTAGATGCTTTAGCATATTCATAAGTAGCTGGATAAGGAATACATTCATCAAATGACATCGCAATATCACTATCTAGTTTATTTTGAATTTGAATAGATAACTCAGGAGTTAAGAATAAATCTTTTCCATCTAAATGGCTTTTAAAATGAACTCCTTCTTCTACTATATCTTTTTTCTTGTTTTTAGCTAATGAAAATACTTGAAATCCACCACTATCTGTTAAGATTGGACCATTCCAATTCATAAATTTATGTAGACCTCCTGCATGATCAACTACGTCTTCACCAGGTCTAAGCCATAAGTGATATGTATTTGAAAGTATTACTGCGCTATTCATAGCTTTTAACTCTTCAGGAGTTAGTGTTTTTACATTAGCAAGTGTTCCAACAGGCATAAACATTGGAGTTTCATAGCTTCCATAATTAGTATGTAACATACCATATCTTGCTTTTCCATCATTTTTAAGTAAATCATATTTAATCTTCATGTGATTTCACCTCGCCTAATGATTATATCAAAAAATATAAAAAAAATAAAGATACATTTATTTGTATCTTATTGACTACTTTGATTAAAATTATTATAATGTACATGGATACATTTGAAATATCAGATGTTTTTTCCTTTCTTCAGAAGGGAGGTGATATAATGACTAAAAGAGAAACTTCTCAATTTTTCATTATCATCCTTCTATTTCTTATAATCTTTATACAAATGTATATAATTATATTTAAATAGAAAAAAACATCTGTCATCAACATAAGTTGATTTCAGATGCACCCATTAAGGAATACATCTGAGTCTTGCATTCAAATGTATCCTTTTTTATTTTATGAGATAATACTCACCTACATACATAGTAGCACAAAAAAAGAACTTTTACAAGTTCTTTTATTTTACAACCTCAACAGCAATATAAGCTTCATGACCATTTAAATCAACTTTATTATCTAAGTTGTCTTTTTTAATAACCTCAACTGATAATGTTTCTTTCTTAATAAATTCTAGGAAGTTATTAATAGTACTTTCAACTTCACTATCAGAATTATAATATAAGTTAATTCTATCTACTATATTAAAGTTAGATTCTTTTCTTAAGTTTTGAACTTTAGAAATTAATTCACGAGCAATACCCTCTTCAATTAACTCATTAGTTAAAGTTGTATTTAAGATTATAAAGTTATTGTTTTCTGTTGCTACATCAAAACCTTCTTTAGCAGAATATCTAATATCTGCCATATAAGGTTCTACTGTAAACTCGCCATCTAAATCAATAGTAATAGAATCACCATTATTAAGTTTATTAACATCTTCTATAGATAGATTAGCTAAAGCAGTTGTAAAGTCTTTCATTTTTGCGCCTAGCATTTTACCCACTTCTTTGAAGTTTGGTTTAACAGAAAGTGTCATAAATTCAGATAAATCATCTTTAAATACCACTTCTTTAACGTTTAATTCTTCTTTAATTAAATCTACTAAATCAGCAATAATATCCTTATTTTTACCATCTATTATAGCTTCGCTTATTGGTTGTCTAACTTTTAGTTTAGCATCTTCTCTAGCATTTCTACCAAGTGATATTAAGTCCCTTACTAAATCCATTTTAGTTTCAATTGCATCATTAATGTATGACTCATTATATTTAGGAAAATCACTTAAATGAACTGATTCTTCCCCAGTTAAATTACGATATAACTCTTCTGTTGTAAATGGAATAATTGGAGCACATAATTTTGATAATCCAACTAATACTTCATAAGTGGTTTTATAAACTGACTTTTTAGAGATATCCATAACACTTGACCAAAATCTATCTCTATTACGTCTTATATACCAGTTAGATAAATCTTCTGATACAAAAGATGTAATTAATTTAACAACTATATTTAAGTCATATGCCTCATATGCATCTGTTACTTCTTTAACAAGTTTATTATATTTAGAAAGTAACCATTTATCAATTTCTTCTCTATCTTGATAATCAACATTACATTCATTAATATCTATATTATCAATATTCGCATATGTAGAGAAGAATGAATAAGTATTTTTAAGTGGGTTAAAGAATTTTGAATGTACTTCTTTAAGTCCTTCTAAGTCAAATTTTAAAGGTGTCCAAACTGGTGATACATAGAACATATACCATCTTACATTATCAGCGCCATATTCTTCTATTGTTTTAATTGGATCTACTATATTACCAGTTGATTTACTCATTTTTTTACCTTGACCATCAAGTACCATGTCATTAACTACAACATTTTTAAAGCAAGATTCACCAGATATAATTGTAGAAATTACTAAAAGTACATAGAACCATCCTCTAGTTTGGTCTAATCCTTCAGCTATAAAATCAGCTGGAAATTGTGATTCAAATAATTCTTTGTTTTCAAATGGATAATGGAATTGTGCATAAGGCATTGAACCTGAATCAAACCATACATCAAGTACATCTTCAACACGAGTTAGAGTATCACCTGTATTAGGGGACTTAATATGAATATTATCAATATATGGTCTATGAAGTTCCATAGACATAATATCAACATCTTCAATAGCAAGTTCTTGTAACTCTGCTCTTGAACCTACACAATAAATTTCTCCAGTTTCTTTATTTGTCCAAATAGGTAGAGGACATCCCCAATAACGAGATCTAGATATACCCCAGTCTACCATATTATCTAACCAGTTACCAAATCTTTTAGTACCAACATAATCAGGATACCAATTTATTTTATTATTTGCCTCTATTATCTTATCTTTATATTTTGTAGTAGCAACATACCAAGCTGGTTTTGGATAAGAGATTAGAGCACTCTTACATCTCCAACAATGTGGATAGTCATGAACTATTTTAATCTTTTTAAATAATTTATCATTTTCTTTTAACCATTTAATGATTTCAATTTCTAAATCTTTATCAGTAACTAAAGTACCTTTCCAAGGTCCCTCTGTATAGCATCCATCTGGTCCAACTGGATTTACAAATCCAATACCATTTTCCATACATACTCTATTATCATCAGCACCAAATGCAGGCGCAATATGAACAATACCTGTACCATCAGTATCAGTTACATAATTGTCAGCAACTACCTCAAATGCTTTACCTTCAACACTTACAAAAGGCATTAATTGCTCGTATTTCATACCAACTAAGTCAGTACCTTTATATGTCTCTAGTACTTTTACATCTTCACCTAATACTTTTTCAACTAGTGATTCACAAAGTATAAATTTATAACCCATTGATTCTACTTTTACATAAGTAAGATTAGGATTTACGCATAAAGCAACATTAGCTATTAGTGTCCATGGAGTTGTTGTCCAAGCTAAGAAGTATACATCTTCATCAACTTTTTTAAGTGGGAATATTACAGTATTTACTGAAGTCTCTTCATATCCTTGTGATACTTCATTAGCTGATAGTTCAGTACCACATCTTGGACAATACCAAAGTACTTTATTACCATGATAGATTAAATCTTTTTTAAACATTTCTTTAATAATCCACCATTCAGATTCAATGAATTCATTAGAGCAAGTTACATATGGATTTTCACAATCTATAAATTGTCCCATCATATCAGTTAAAGTATTAACTTCATCAATATTTAAAGCAGTATTTTTATTACATTCTTTACAAAAATTTTCAATACCAAATGCCTCAATATCAGATTTTGATTTAAAGCCTAATTTTTTTTCAACATTAACTTCAATTGGAAGTCCATGAGTATCAAGTCCTATTTTTCTAAGGACTCTATAACCTTGCATTGTTTTATATTTTGTAAACGAATCCTTTATTGATTTAGCGAGTACATGATGAATTCCTGGCTTAGCGTTTGCATAAATAGGCCCATCATAGAATACAAAGTTTTCTTTTCCTTCTCTAGCATCTATAGTTTTTTCAAATATCTTATTATCTTTCCAAGATTTTAAGATATCTTTTTCAACTTCATTTGGTTTTCTTTTATCTAATTCTTTAAACATATTATCCCTCCTAAATTCAAAAAAAAGCTAGTCATCCTAAAAGGACGAACTAGCCGTGGTACCACCTTAATTTTATACTCATTAACTATAACGCGTTACCGTATTTATCTTATCCATAAATCGCACTTGAAAGTGATCTATATTTATAATTAGTTATCCTCTCTCACCATATAAGGACTCTCTATTAACTAATCTTATAAATACCGTCTTTCGCACTTGCTTTAACTGGTTTTAATTATATAACATTATTAAATAATATTCAAGAGTTTATTTAAAAATCATATTTAAAATTTTTTATTATTTTAAATATTTAAATAGTTTTTAGTTAAATTTATAAAATTCATTAAGTGAATTTTTAAAAAATAAAAGAACACAACATATTACAAATGTAATAGTTGTGTTCTAAGCCAAAAACTTGGAGCACACATAATAAGATGTGTCTCTAGTTAAATTATACTCTAAATAAATATTTAGTCAAATAAAAGAGAGCTTTACTCTCTTATAGGTCAATTTCATCCATTTCACTTACAACTTCAAGTTGAGCTTCAACTATATCTTTAACTCTTTTTTTGAATATTGTAATGTTTCTTTTTAAAAGTGCTGCTTCATTTTCAGTTTTCTCAGGACGCATAAATGCTTCATTAATAATTCTATTAGCATTATTCTTAGCATTTTGAATAATTGCATCAGATTCATTTTGAGCAGATATCTTCATTTGATCACCTGTTCTTTGAGCCATAACTATAGCTTTATTAACAGTACCTTCCATACGT
>JAFUZI010000104.1 GCA_017476705.1 Bacilli bacterium | reverse complement strand
TAATCAGTTGAACCAATATGTTTTTTAGCAAATCCTTCTAGCATTTTTAAACCAGGAATTTTTTTTGCTGTTTTTAATACTTTTGTCTTAAATGACATTTTTTTTATTTCTTTTCTAAATGGGCTTCCAAATAAAACCAGTTTTTTAACATTATATTTAGATGCATAAAGTAAACTAATTTTACCGCCAAATGAATGCCCAACCAAAATAGGATTTTTAACTTTTAATTCATCACAAAACTCTTTTAAAAATTCTACATAATCATCTACTGTCCATGCAAATTTAGGTTCTTCTGATTCACCATGTCCAGGTAAATCAATAATAATCACATCATTCATTTTTTCTCTAGCATCAGATAAAGGCTTCATCATTTGAATATTTTGACCCCATCCGTGAAGATATATAACTGTATCTTTTTTTATATTTCCATATCTTATATAATTAACCTTTGTATCCTTTATGGTTATATTCATAAAATCACCATAAACATTATATCATTTATCTATATAAAATTAAAGTTTGTTAACGTTTTTTTTACAAAAAAAAAATAAAACATTGAATTGTTTTATTTAATTAAAGTTTACTTACTTTTTAATAATTTTTTTGTTTTATTTTCAATAATTATTTCATTTTTACATTCCGGGCAAAAAAATTTATGATATTTAGCGCAACAATTATCCTTTTTTACAAATTTATGATTTTCATAATTAAAATATCCGCAATCAATTAAATTCTTATGTTCACAAGAAAAACTATTTAGATATTTATAATACATATTAATAAAATCATATCTTATCTTCTTTAAGGCAAGGGCTGTTAATTTATTAGCTTTGTGTGTCTTATAATATTCATCAATTTCTTCTAGTTGCTCAACAAAATCTTTGCTGAAATTCATGATAATTCCCCTTTCTCCCACAAAAAAGAAAGTAATAATACTTCCCTTTAAAATGAATCAACATTAATTTTGACTTTTTTGTCATTATTTAAATATGCTGATGCTTGTACAAGTGTTCTAACTGCATTTATTGTATTACCGTTTTTTCCAATTACTTTACTTATGTCATCAGCGCTAACAAGGACTTGAATAACTTTAAATTCATCCTCATCATATTCTTTAACTGATACTAAATCAGCTTTTGTTACAAGTTCTTTAACTAAAAATTCAGTAAACTCTAAAGCGTTCATTATTTACCTTCTTTTTTAGTCATTTTTGATTCATGAAATTTTTTCATAATACCTTGTTTAGAAAGTAAATCTCTAACTGTATCTGTTGGAATAGCACCGTTGTTTAACCATTTTAAAGCAACTTCTTCGTTAACTTTAACTTCAGCTGGTTCCATAATTGGATTATAAGTACCAACTAATTCTATAAATTTACCATCTCTTGGACTTCTTGAGTCAGCTGCAACTATACGATAAAATGGTCTTTTTTTAGCACCCATTCTTTTAAGTCTTAATTTAACTGCCATAATATCCCTCCATTCAACACATATAATATTACCACAGTTAAATTATGCTGTCAACCTTTTTTTGTTGACACTAATCTAAATATTTTTCATCAATATCTTCAAGTTGCTCATTTTCTTTTATTTCATCATTTAAATCCTGCCAAGGTTCTTCATTATCTTCTATTTGAATTTTCATCTTAGTTTCACCAACAACCTCAACGCCTAATTCCTTTTCAATATCAAAATCAATTGATCCATCATCTTTTATTAAAACATTTGTACAACTTGGTTGTTTTAAGCATCTAACAATTATTTCTGTATCACTAGTCAAATCAGCATCATCTCTAACACTTACATTAAATAAATCATTATAATCTATTTTTTTATTTACAACAGTTGTTTTTGAATCATTATCATATGAATACCATATATTAACATCATAAGATCCGTCTACTCCAATATTATCTCCTTGTTTATATCCCTTAAATTTATGATTTATTACCCAACATCCAAGTACCGTTGTAGGTATTTTTTCACAATTTATACTATATTTATTTTTAAAGTACTTCTTTCCTTTTCCTACAACTGCCTTAGTAACAATTTCTTTAAATGCCACAATATCACCTCTCTAATTTATAATATGCAAGAGGCTTTAAAAAAGTCCAAAAAAAATAGTTTTACAAACTATTTTTTAAAATTAGATATAAATTTTGACACATCATATAAAATATAATTACTTTTATTAATTGCTAATGTTTTACCTAAGGCTTTGCCACCTATAGTTAAGGAAGATACAATTGCTGTAATTATTAAAATAACGTTAAATTCATTTAAATTATATTTTGTAGCAAGTTTTACAGCTATAATACTTCCAGCAGTACCTGATATAATACCACAAATATCTCCTATTACATCATTACAAAATGTTGATGTTTTATCGCTGTTCTTTTTAAACTTAACAGCAACTGATGCACCTTTTACCTTTCTTGAATTCATTGAGTGGAATGGTGCTTCATTAGCAGCCTGAACAGATACACCTATCATGTCAAATATAACACCTATTAATACCACAATTATAAGTAATAATATACTAATTATTATATTTGCTTTAGGTATAAATGATTCTGAAATATAAGAAAAAACAAGTGATATTACAAAGGCAATAAGCGTAATTTCTAATATCCATTTAATATTTATAATTTCTAATTTACTTCTTTTAAGTTCTTTTTTTATACTTTTCTTTTCGTCTTTATTCATATTAACCTCTAAAAAAAAGGAATTAAATCCTTCTATAATCAAAAAAAATTTATGGCGATTTCTATAGTTAACTTTACGTCTTAGGTCAAGCAGGATTTCCCTCATCTTTACAAATTCGTTGCCAAATCTGCGGTTCCCCTTTAAAAAGATGAATACAACGTTGCCTGTTTGTATGGCTTGATTACCACTCAGTACGCACTGCAATCCTATAAAAATATGCACTCTAGGAAATTTCTTCGGCATTCATTTATTACTAATTCTTTTTTGCAACAATAGTTTCATGAAGCAATAACTATATTATTTTGGCCTAAACAATATAGTCTGTCATCAATTCCCTATTATCACTCAAGACAAGCTACACTACTCGCAAGTTGCCCCACATAGTAGGTTTAATCCTAAGTCGTCATTTCTGACAAGGTTAGGTCTCCACGAACAATTGGAACAGGATCGTATGCCATTACGGTTGCCCAAGAGTTCTTCTTTCAGCACCCACCCCAAACTGGGCGTAAGAAGCAAGCACCAAAAGTTTCACAGATGTGCTCTTTAGTGGTGTTTTAATCCCACCTTCATAATAAATTTAAATGACTAGAATAATGTGCCATATAATTATTATCTATTCAAATTTTACAGTATATTAACATTTTTGTCAATATAACCCCATTTCATTTGAATATATGAATATTATATATAGTTTTTAAAATTTGTCAAATAATCATTTTTTTATAAATTATATCTATATTTGCCTTTATAATATCAATTAAATATATGATTGCCTAAATTATTTAATGACTAAATAACTATTTATTTATTTATTTTACCCCTAGGATGTGTATTTAAATATACATTTCTTAATCGTTCATTTGAAACATGTGTATATATTTGTGTAGTTGATAAAGACTCATGCCCAAGTAACTCTTGAACAGTCTTTAAATCAGCTCCATTATTTAACATATGAGTTGCAAATGTATGTCTTAGTGTATGTGGACTTATTTTATAATTTATATGGCCTTTTTTTAATATTCCATCAATAATAAGTTCAATTCCTCTTGGAGTAATTTTATTACCATTTTTATTTAAAATTAAATAATCACATGGTTTTTTTAATAATTGAGTTCTACCATTTTTTAAATAATTATTTAATTTATCTTCTAAGACTTTACCAAATAAAACTATTCTTTCTTTATTACCTTTACCAGTAATAATTATTTTTCTTGATGAATTATCAATATCAGATAATTTTATATTTACAAGTTCACTAACACGAACTCCTGTTGAATAAATAAGTTCTAAAATAACACTATCTCTCAAACCCAATGGTGTTAGAGTATCAGGAATGCTAAGTATATCTTCAACTTCAATTGTATTAAGAACTTTAGGTAATTTTTTATCTAATTTTGGGCTTTCAATTAATGTCATTGGATTAGATCTAATAATATTTTCTTTATGGCAAAATTTAAAAAAACTTCTAAGCGTACTAATATTTCTAGTAATAGTCTTTTTATCATAATTAAAATCATACAAGAAACTTAAATACTGTCTTAATAATTTATAGTCAATATTTTCTATATTG
>JAFUZI010000103.1 GCA_017476705.1 Bacilli bacterium | reverse complement strand
TATTCTAAAATAACTTTGAAGTGGTCTATCTATTTTAGTATGTGGTGGGACATATATAAATGTTCCTCCACTCCATACTGCGCCATTTAAAGCCGTATATTTATTTTCATCATACTTAACTAAATTATTAAAATACTTTTTAAATATTTCAGAGTGCTCTTTTAGTGCTGTGTCTGTATCACAGAAGATTACATTTTTATCTTCTAACTCTTTTATCATATTATGATATACTACTTCACTTTCAAATTGAGCTCCTACTCCATCTAAATATTTTTTTTCAGAATCTATTAGTCCTATTTTATCAAATGTATCTCTTATACTACATGATACTTTAGACCAATCTTTTTCAACTTTATCATTCATTCTTTTATAATAATTTATTATATCAAAATCTATATCTATTTTAGGGCCAAATGTTGGATTATCTAACTCAACAAATTTTTTATATGACATAACTCTAAAATCAGTCATCCATGATGGTTCACCTTTTATCTTAGATATTTCTCTAACTTTTTCTTCAGTAAGGCTTTTTGCCATAAGTCACCTCTTTTCATATAAAAAATACTATTTTAATTTATTAACTACTTTTTCAAGTCCCCACCAAGGTAAGAGTGCACATTTTTTTCTATTTGCTTGCTTATATATATCATCATAAACAAGTGCTTGTTCTAATACCTCTGGATCATAATCTTTCTCATCAATCATATTTTTAAAATTATTTAAAATATTAATTGCTTCATCTAAAGTTTTACCAATAATTGTATCAATCATTATTGATGTAGATGATGTACAAATAGCACATGCTTCTCCATCAAATCTAGCATCCACAATTTTATTATCAACAAGTTTAACCATTAAATTAACTTCATCTATACATGATTCATTATTTGTATTAACTAAAATATAAGAATCATCATCTATTAATCCCTTGTTTTTAGGATTTTGATAATGTTCTAATATAATGCTTCTTTTTAAATTTTGATCCATAAATATCACCATAAATAGTTTAACACTAAAATATTTAGATTACAAGAAAAAAGAGACTACATAGTCTCTACAATTAACTTAATAGCTGTTTTTTCTAATCCATCAATAGTTATGTCAGTAAATGCTGGAATACATATTAAATTTTTACCACTCGGTGCTACAAATCCTCTTGCAATTGCTATTGCTTTAATTGCTTGATTTAATGCTCCTGCTCCAATTGCTTGAACCTCTACTGAATCTTTTTCCCTAAAGACATTAGCAAGCGCTCCTGCAACACTATTTGGATTAGATTTTGATGAAACTTTAAGTGTTTCCATATATATTAAATCATTCCTTTCTACACTTAATATATATGAAAAAAAACTGATTATATTATCAGTTTTTAAAATAACTTTTTAAAATTTAAAAATAATTTATTATAATTATATAATTGATTAAATTTTTTATTTAATAATAAATCAGAATTCTTTATAACTCGTTTTGTTAAATCATAGACTCTAATATCTTTATAGATTTCTGATGTATCTTCATCCTTTAATTCTTTATATATTGCTTTTACTTTTGTATCATTAACAATATTATCTAAGGTATCAATAAATTCCTTTTTTGTTATACCTGTTTTAAGTAAGTCACATATTAAAATTGATAACTTTTCAATCATACGCATTGCTGATACTTTTCTATATTCTTTTTTATTTTTTATATCAAACTCTTTTGTTGAGTTATATAATTCATAATAAACATATATAGTATCTTCAATTTTCTTAAGTATTTCATCTTTAGATATTTTAATTTTTTTATAACTATGATTAAAATTATATATATATAATTCATCTGGCATAAATAAAATAGATTTCATATTTTTATATATCTTTAAGTTACATGCTAAATCTTCACAATAGTCTAACTCTTCTCCAACATTTTTTATATCTTTCATAACTGACTTTTTCATTAATTGTTTACATATCGTATTACAATAATTAGTCTTATATAAAAGATCAAAAAATTGAGGTTCAAAGTGTTCAATATCCATAAGTACATTTCTATTTAAAAATGACTTTGGTGTTACTATATGATTGTTTATATATTTTTGATACTGACATCTTACAACATCTGCTTTTGTCTCTTTTATTGCATTATACATTTTTTCAATAGTATCTTTTTTAATCCAATCATCACTATCAATATAAAATATATATTTACCACTAGCTTTTTTATAGCCTTCTAATCTTGATAAATATCTTCCTTTATTTTCTCTTTCGATAATTTTAATTCTTTTATCATGTGACGCTATTGCATTAATTTTTTTTGAACTTCTATCTGTTGACCCATCATTAATAACAATAACTTCTAAATTGCTATAAGTTTGGTTTAGGATAGATTTTAAGCACTTATTAACATATTGCTCTGTATTATATACAAGAACAATAATACTAATCAGCTCACCTTTCATACATTACCACCTATCTTTGATCATTTGACCAAGCATCATCGATTATGCCACAAAATTGACAATTTGTCAAATCTCATATGATAAATAATAATAATTGTAATAAAAAAGTATATAGAATTCTATATACTTAATTATTTTATTGTGGAGATAAAACAATACGGAAACCACGGCCTCTTTCAGCATGTCTAGCATCTTGAAGTGCAAATATACCACAACGTTGCATAGTTCCATAATTGCTATTAGCATAATATCCTCTAGATAAGCTGCGTCCCCATCCAGTTGAAAATCCTGCAATATCTTTATTCCAAGCCAATTGATTACTGCCATCCATTGGACCCATCTCACCTGTTGCATCACCAAGGATTCTATTAGCAAGAGAAAAATCACCACTATATGCATCAAAATATTTAGCAGCATAAGCATTTATAACATCATTTCCAAATGAATTACCATGTGATGCATAATACTGAGCCACAATCTCATCTACTCCACCGGACATATCATATATACCACTAATATTACCAGTTGTTGATGCCAAATAGCCGATTTCACTATTATATGGGTTACAATCACTTTGATTATTATTCCAGCTAGTTGGAGTTGATGCAGCACAACCAGTTTGATATCTATCGTTGTGTCTTAACTCTGCATTAATACCATATCTAGAATATGATAAATAAGCAACTGCTCCCCATTCTGTATTTTTCATTAAATGACTATCTAATGTTCTATTATAATTATAAGGCTGAGTAAAGAATCGATTCATCGAATTATAATAAATTGTTCCCAAATTTGGTTTTACTTTTAGAGCAGTATTAGTTCCATTATCATAAGTTTGATCTTGTGTTCTATTTCCATCACCAGTTTCAAACTTACCTACCCAGAACCCATTTACATTAAATGAAATAAATGAAGGATGAGTCATATATTTATTAACTGCACAATTTCCACTTGCGCCACTTGCCATTGGAGTCGCACATGTAGTTGATGTATCTGTTGTATTAGTTATTCCGAATTGAATATCAATCGTATGAGCTTTATTATCAGAACTCATATTAGAAGTATAATTACCCATATCAAATAATTTATAACTATATTTAGGTATCCATACGAAGTATGATTCAATATTACTTTCTGGTATTACTTGATTGTCTTCATATGTCTTAGTTTTATCTATTAATATAACTGCATTAGCCCATGTTTTATTTTCATATTTATACCATTCTTTATATACATCTGCTTTATGTACTTTTCCATTTGGCTCAATTGTTATTGGTATTAAATTACCTTTTAAAACAGGCCATGATCCATTTAATATTTCTTCTTTATATAAAATTTTAGGTTTAACCAATGTCTCAACAGGATTTGAAATATTACCTTTTTTATCTTTCGCAAATACATAATATGTCTTTGCTTCTTCTAAATCTACATGATGAGAAACTTCTGCTTCACTATTACTTATCCATTCACATGTAGAAGAATCTTTTGTTAGAGTTAAGCAATAATCACCTGCTCCTGATTTGGTATCATTTATATTGATTGTTAAATCCCAGAAATCTGCTTCTACAGATACTGTTGGCGCTGTTACATCTATATCATCACAGTTATTATATATTTGTAAATTACCTTTTGTTCCTGCTACACAGTATTTACCATCTGATATATATTCAGCATATATATCTTTTTCGCCTCTTATAATTAAGTTTCCTTCGCTTGGAACTTTTCCTTTAAATGGAAGCTTATCATTATTTGAATTAATACATGACTCTCCATTACAAATAAATGTAACAGGATATGTAAGCCCCTCTCCTTGATGATCAGCCGAATACTTTATTATATAATTTTCTCCTGCCGATATTAAATTATTTACTGATTCTTGAAATGCTTCTTTTTTAGTTCTATCAACTATTCCTGTAATAGTTGGAAACGCTATTAAAGATATTATTGCAATAATTACTATTACTGCAAGTAATTCTATTAATGTAAAACCTCTCTTCATATATACCACCTTATCTTAATTAATTATAACATATTAAAATAAATAAAAAAAGACTTATTTAAAGCCTTATTTTGTTTTATTTGTATTAAGCATTTCTTTAATAGTAGTTCCAATAGTTGCGACATTTGTTAAATCAGATGGAACTATTATTTTTGTAGATTGTCCATCAGCTAGATTAGCAAGTGCTTCAAAT
>JAFUZI010000102.1 GCA_017476705.1 Bacilli bacterium | reverse complement strand
CTGCTCTTAAATCTTCATCTCTAAAGCATTTAGCAATTTGGAAATATCTTTCAATTCCACCAACCATTAATAATTGTTTAAATATTTGAGGTGATTGTGGTAGTGCATAGAACTTACCTGGATTAACACGTGAAGGTACTAAATAGTCTCTAGCTCCTTCAGGTGTAGATTTGCAAAATACTGGAGTTTCTACCTCAATAAATTCTTGTTCATTAAAATAATTTCTAATAGAATGCATTATTTTACTTCTTAAAATTAATTTATCTTTAACGCTATCTCTTCTAATATCTAAGTATCTATATTTAAGACGTGTATCTTCTAGCGCTGTTGTATCATCTTTAATCTCAAAAGGAAGTTCTTTTGATTCTGTTAATAGTTCTAAAGACTCAACATTTACCTCTATTTCGCCACTATTAATAGTATCATTTTTAGACTCTCTTTCAACTACTATACCTTTAGCTTTTATTACATATTCACTTTTTAAAGAAAGCGCTAAATCATAGAATTTATTTTCAGGTCTAATAACTAATTGAACAATTCCTGATCTATCTCTTAAATCAATAAATATAAGTCCACCTAAGTCTCTTTTTTTAGCTACCCATCCATATACTTCAACACTTTCATTTAAGTTTTTAATTGTTAAATCATTATTCCATATTTTTTTCATATAATCCTCCTAAAAAATAAAAAATGAAAACAAGATTTAAGGACGCTTTATGCGCGGTGCCACCTTAATTCATGTTTCCATGCTCTTTCACTTTTAACGCAAGTATACGATTTATTTAGCGATTAGTGTCTTCATAAATATATTCATCATGTGATCTCACCTTATTCACAATTCTCTTTAGATAAATAATATAAACTACTCCTCTAATCAAATAATTTACATATTAATAATACTCTAAATTTTATAATTTGTAAAGAAAAAACAAAAAAAGAGTTAATTAAACTCTTTCTTCATAAACACTAGCTTGTTTTCTGTCTTTTCCTAAACGTTCAAATTTAACATAACCAGAAACTTTTGCGTAAATAGTATCATCTGATCCTATACCAACGTTTTTACCTGGATATATTTTAGTACCTCTTTGACGATAGATGATAGATCCACCAGTTACATATTCACCATCAGCTGCTTTAGCACCAAGTCTTTTAGATTCTGAATCACGACCGTTTTTAGTAGAACCTTGACCTTTTTTATGAGCGAATAATTGAATGTCTAACATTAACTTCATCATTAGGTAACACCTCCTTATATTAATTTTATATAGTTTTTATATTGTTTTTCTAAATCATGCAACATATCAAACATATTATCAATTATTAAATCTATTGTTTGATCATGTCTTAGAATTTCAATTTCTAAATAACCATCTTTCTTTTTATATTTTAAAGCATCCTCATCATACTTTAAAATAGCATTAACAGATGTAATAGCAATACTGCTTACACTCGAACATACAATATCAGTTCCATACTCACTATATCCTGAATGTCCATCAATGATGATTAAATCATTTTTTCTCGATATTTTAATCATTATTTAACTTCAATTTTCTTGATTTCAACTTGAGTATATGGTTGACGATGTCCTTGAAGTTTACGATATTGTTTTTTAGCATTATATTTGTAAACTAGAACTTTTTTAGTTTTACCTAATTTAACAACTTCAGCAGTTACTTTAGCACCTTTTACATAAGGTGTACCGATTTTTCCATCTACCATTAAAACGTTATCGAATACAACTTTGTCTCCAGGGTTAACATTCATTTTTTCTATAAAAAGAACTTTTCCTTCTTCTACAGAATATTGTTTACCACCATTTTCAATAATAGCTTTCATATTTGACCTCCTTTAATAATACTAAGACTCACCATTAAGGTAACTTACGTTTTAAAACCTTTTTTGAGTGGTTGTAGAGTGAGGCTCTACACACCTAGAAATTATACTATAAAACTTAAGACTTGTCAAACAATTTAAGCAAAAAAACACTCTCTTCTATATATTTATTATTTATTTTAAATAAGTGTTTATAATCCCTTTTCATATAAATTTTATCACTAACTATTTTTGATTTATAAAATTTAAAATTATTCATATATCTTTCAAGTAAAAATTTATTAAATAAATAATTGTGTTCTATTAATTCTTTAAAACTTTTAATAAAAAGAATAATAAGTGCGATATAAATAATTAAATTAAACTTAATAAAAAAAATTAACGAAAGCGATATAAACGAAATAATAATACTTACTATATGACTCATTTTAAATGGCAAAAATTTATTTAAAAAAATATTTAATATTTTAGAACCATCTAATGGAATAATTGGAATTAAATTAAAAATAAGCAAATATAAATTATAAGTCCTAAATAAATTATTATCAATTAAAAATAAAATACTTTGAAATAATGGACCCGTTATAGCAATTATAAACTCTTCTTTTAAAGGCCTATTAATATATTCATTAAAAATAGTAATTCCACCAAATGGAAGCAATATAACTCTATCTATTTTCCAGTTAAATAAAATAGAAGCAATTATATGACCAGTTTCATGAAATATAATAATAAAAGAAATTATTAAAAAATTTTTAAAATATCCTGTTATTATACAAATAAACGCAAAGATATAAAAAAAAGGATGTACTTTAAATGTAATCTTCATAATTTAAAATAGTATCCTCGCGTTTAAATGTTAAATAAAGTTTGCCACTTGCTTCACCTAAATTTTGGCCTTTATCAACATAATCATACATTTTTAAATTGGAATTAATGTTTCCATAAAGTGTTTTTATACCATCTATGCCTTCTATTACAATCACACTACCATATCCATCTTTTTCACCTTTAAAAATTACCATTCCACTATTTATTGATGGCACTAAATAATTATTATCTACTGTAAGTTCTACACCATCTAAATACTTTTTCTTAGAACTATATTTTAATTTTTCACTAAATACAGTTTTTGTCTTATTTTCACTAGGCACAGGTGAACCAAAGTACTTTTTATAAAGTACATTAAAATATGCAAAATTAAAATTTTTTTCATATACATTCTTATAAAAAAATTCTTTAAAACTTGAATTACTCTTCAAAAGAATAAGCGTAATAATAGTGATAATACACACAATCATAAAATTATTTACTCTATCTATAAAACATTTCTTTTTTCTCATGAATATCACCAATAAATACTATGTATAAAATTTATTTTTATGAAATAATATATATAAAATAATAATATAAAATGAATTTAATATAAGACATTTTAATATAGATATTAACATATAAAAAATATTATAGTTAATAACACCATAAAATCTTAATAAAAGATATGTAAATAAAATATATAAAATAGTAACTATATTATTTAATAATATTAAATTAAATAAATTTCTTCTATATTTTTTGTTATAAGCTAATGATATCAAAAACAAAATGTAAAATATAAGTGTATTTACTATTATAGTATTTGTATACACAATATCATATAAAATACCTGCTACCATAATAGATAATAAATTAGTATCATCCTTATATGATATAAAAGCAATTGTACTTATAGTAAATAAAAAACTAACATTTGAAAAATAAAGAGAAAAAATACCATCTAATAAGAATGCTAAAAAAATCATTTTGACCTCATAACAGCAATATAATTAATATTGTTATAATTAACGCATGGCTTCACATAAACAATTTGTTCTAAATCATATTCATCTTTTTTAACCTCATAAACTTTACCTACATTAATTCCTTTTAAAAAAGATTTATCAAGTCCTGATGTTGTAACTAAAGAATCTTTTTTTATTTCTTTATTATAAGAAAGACCACGTACTATAAATAATCCATTTTTATAATCATTTAAAATACCAAATACCTCATCACCTTCATTATTTATAAGAACACCGACTTGAAACATATTATTCACGCTAGTAAGTAATTTAACATTTGATGTATTTTTAGTTAGTTTTGTAATTTTACCTATTAAACCATCTTCATTTATAACCAAATCATTTTCTTTTAATAAACTATCTGATCCCTTATCAATAGTTAGCGTCTGATACCATAATCCTATATTTCTATTTACTATATTTGCATATACTGGTTCATAATTATCAATTTTTTTAATTCCAAGTAAGTCTTTTAACTCAGAAATTTCTTTATTCTTTTCTTTTAAATTCATTTTTAAAATACTATTATTCATATCAGTTTTTTTATATTTAGCTAAATCATTTAATAGTTTATTATTAGTTTTTAATGTACTTAATTTATCTTTAAAAAAACTTATAGGTACTTGTATACCTTTTTGAATATACACAATAGGCTCTTTTATAAAAGACTCAACATATGTAAGTTTTCTATCACTTTTAAAGGCAAATAAAAATACTATCAGAAAAAAAACAATTATTATTACTATTAAAAATATATATTTTCTCTTTTTCATAAATCATTATTCTCATAAAAACTGTAGTATTTATCTTTACCTATAATTATATGATCAACTATTTTTATTCCCATTAAATCACCAACTTCTTTTAGTCTTTTAGTTGTATCAATATCATTTTTACTTGGAAATACACTTCCTCCAGGATGATTATGAAGTAAAATTATTGATGAGGCTCCAGCCAAATATGCCTCCCTAAAAACCTCTCTTGGATGAACAATACTATAATTAATTGTACCAATGTATAAAAGTTTATCTTTAATAATTCTATTTCTTATATTTAAATATATTGCATAAAAATATTCTTGTTTTCTATCGCTTAACAATTGTTTATAATAATTAAATATTATATCTGGCCTATTTGCTTTTATATTTATAATACTATCAATACTCGTATTTATTCTTTTTGAAAGTTCAAAACATGATATTAAAAGTGCGGACTTAGATTTACCTATTCCCTTTATAGTTTTTAATTGTTCATATGATGAATCAGCTAAATTTTTTAAAGAACCAAAATTACCTATAAGTTCACTAGAAATATCTTTAGCTGATTTTTCTTTTGTCCCAGTTCTAATAATTATTGCAAGCAATTCCTCATTAGAAAGAGACGTTACACCCTTATTAATTAATCTTTCAATCGGCCTATCAATTAAAGGTATATCTTTAATTTTCACTTTTAATCAACTCCTCATATGACTTTAAGATATCACTTATTATTCTTTTTACATCAAGTGTATTATCTGTTTCTTTAAGCCTATCATCATACTCTTTTAATCTAGATAAAAATTTAGAATTAACGCCTTTTTCTTCAACAGTTGTTTTATATCCTAATCTATCCATATAATTTTGAACCTTTTCATAATTATCCTTTGTAATTGCTGTATATATATAATATCCATCTTTTGTCTTAATATATATATAACTATCATATTTGTTAGAATCTTTAAAATCTTCCATATTTTTATATTTACCGATTAAAAAGAAATATGCCTTTTCCTCATTTTTAAATGCTAAATTAGTATTATATTGATTAAATAGTATTCTTGATAATAAAACGCCAACAATTATACACATAAATATGGATAAAAAGTATTTTTTCATAACATCACCAAAATCATTTTATATTACAATAATCAAAAAAAAAGTCGAAAAAAAGAAAAGTATTAAACTTTTCTATTTTATATAATTATCAACAATAGTAAAATCTACATTTTCTTCTATCCATTCTTTTCTAGGTTCAACTTTATCTCCCATTAATACACTAACACGTTTTTCAGCTAATGCTCCATCTATAATAGATACTTTAATTAAGCTTCGCTTATCTGGATCCATTGTTGTTTCTCTTAACTGCATTGCATCCATTTCACCAAGTCCTTTATATCTAGATATTTGATAATTCTTTTTTAAAGATGATGTTATTTCTTTTCTATCATCTTCTGTCCAAGCATAGAATTCATCTTTGCCACTAGTTATTTGATATAATGGTGGCATTGCAATATAAAGTCTTCCCTCTTCGATTAATGGTTTCATATAACGATAGAAGAATGTTATAAGAAGTATTTGAATATGAGCTCCATCATCATCGGCATCGGTCATAATAATTACTTTATCATAATTACAATCTTTAATATCAAAGTCAGATCCTACACCAGCACCAATGGTGTGAATCATAGTATTTATCTCTTCATTTTTATAAATATCTTCCATATTTGCTTTTTCAGTATTAAGTACCTTACCACGTAAAGGAAGTATGGCTTGATATTTTTTATTTCGACCTAATTTAGCAGATCCACCTGCTGAATCACCTTCGACTAAGAAAAGTTCACATTTAGTTTTATCCTTAGATTGAGCAGGAGCAAGTTTATCTGATAAAGATTGCTCTTTTTTACTTTTGTTTTTTCCAGCTCTTGCTTCATCTCTTGCTTTTCTTGCAGCTTCTCTAACTGTTTTTGATTTTACCATTTTATTTAATATATCAGTTGCAATTTGATTATTTTCTTCCAAGAAAAATTGTAGTTTTTCTGATACTATAGATTCAACTACATTACGAGCTATAGGAGTACCAAGTTTTCCTTTAGTTTGTCCTTCAAATTGAAGTAAAGACTCTGGTATTTGAAGAGAAATTATAGCAGTTAAACCCTCTCTTGTATCAGGGCCTTCAAAATTCTTATCTTTAGCTTTTAAATATCCATTAGCCTTAGCATAATCGTTATACACACGAGTTAAAGCAGTTTTAAATCCTACTTCGTGAGTACCCCCATCATTGGTTTTAACATTATTAACAAAAGATATTATGTTTTCAGAATAACTATCTGTATATTGAAACGCAATATCAACATTAATACCTTCCTTAGAGCCACTAAATTCTACAACATTATGAAGTGCATTTTTATCTTCGTTTAAATATTCAACAAATGCTTCTAACCCATTTTCATAATGATAACTTTCACTTCTATTTTCTTTTTCATCAATAATATCAATTGTTAGTCCTTTAAGTAAAAACGCGCATTCTTGCATTCTTTCACATATAGTTGAATAAGAAAATACAGTAGTTGAAAATATTTCTGGATCTGGTTTAAAGGTTACACTTGTACCAGTCTTACTTGTTTTTTCTAACCTTTTTAAAGGTATTTTAGTATGCCCACCATCTTCAAAACGAATATAATGATTATATCCATCTCTTTTAATATATACATCCATCCATGTAGATAAAGCATTTACTACTGATGCACCAACACCATGAAGTCCTCCAGATACTTTATATCCACCAGCTTCAAATTTACCACCTGCATGTAAGATAGTATATATAACCTCAGGAGTTGATATACCACTTGCATGCATTCCAACTGGGACTCCACGTCCTTCATCTTCAACAGTTATACTATCATCTTTATGTATTGTAATAGTTATTTTTTTACCATAACCATTTATTACCTCATCGACACCATTATCAACGATTTCCCATACTAAATGATGTAGGCCTCTTTTATCAGTTGAACCAATATACATTCCAGGTCTTTTTCTAACGGCTTCAAGTCCCTCTAATACTTTAATCGAATTTTCATCATATTTTGCCATGATATCACCTTATTCATTATAACAAAAAAATAAGAAAATATCAAAGATTTCCTTATTTTTTAACAAAACATTATAGTTTTTTATTCCTTAACAAGCACTTTACTATCTAGGTTTAATCTACCACTTAAATATTTTTTTAATGCTGTCATAAATAAACATGAAGGGTAATTATTTTCTTCTAAATAAATATAAATTTTTTCTTTTTCTTCTCTAGTAACAGTTCTACCACCTATTACAGTATTACAACTTAATCTTGCTTCTTTACAGACAAATTGATTTAAATTATATGCAGGCTCAATTCTATGTGGATCAGTTCTTGTTAGTATTTCTTTTATAACATCTAAAGGAATTAATCCTGTTAATATTTCTCTAAAGTCTTTTGCCGAAAATCTTGTAATATCAAGATAGTCAAAAATATCAGCTTCTTCTTTTGTCAATTCTAATAAAACTATATTTTTAAAATTATTTAAAAATTCAGCATTACTTCTTTCTAACAAAGTTTTTCCAATATTTGCTTTTTCTATATCACAAGATTTTGCATATCTAATACATATATTTTTTAATTTAGCAATTGGTATTCCTGTTTTAGAACAATATTCATCAATTGATAAATCGCTAAGTAATATATCATTTATCAATTCTTTTTCTAATGTTTTTTTATTAGATGTAGTTTTTAAATCTTCTGTTTTGTTCATAATACACTCACTTTCTATTTATTTATAATTTCATGCCTAAAATTTTATTATATTTTATCCCCCAATGGCTTTATATTATATAATAAAATTATATGAAAAGTAAACAAAAAAAGAAATTATTTTTTCTTTTTTTGTCTTCCTAAATCTAAATTACCATTTGCATATTTTTTTAATGCTGTTTTATATAAATCAAGTGGTAAATTATTTTCTTCTAAGAAATCAAATATCTTTATTTTTTCTTCATTGCTTATAACTTTACCGTTTATGATATTGATAGCTTCTAGTTCTTTATTCTTATTAATGTATACGCCACATGTTATCTTACGTGTTTTATTTAGTTTTTTAAGTATTAAAAGAACTTGTTCTTTAGGTAATACTTGATAAAGTATATCTCTAAAATCTTCATATTTCAATTTGGTATATAAATAATAATCTAATCTATCAAATTCTTCTTTTTCTAATATAGATAAACCCAAATTCTTAATATAATTTTTAAATTCACTACTATCTCTATTTAATATTTCATCAATTATTTTTTTATTATCTTCCATATATTTATCACATAAACTTTTTATTGATTTTATTGTAACGTTGTTAAGAGAACAAAATTCTTCAATTGATAAGTTACTTAAATATAATTCTTTTAACTGATTATCCATCTCAGTTTTCTTATCAAATAAGCTTTTTCCACATAAAACTGATTTATCTATATAAGTATTACTAGTTTTTTTTCTATCAACATTTAACATGTTATATATTTCATTTAATCTATTTATTTCATTTACTTGTAATGGATAATTTTCTGAAAAAAGTTTTATAGATGTTGATAATTCAACAAGTGAATAATTTTTTTTCTTAATTATTTTTAAAGCTTCTTCGTCATCATAAAATAATATATCACTTACAATATTTGTATATTTAACGTATCTATATTTATTTTTATTTTCAAAAACTTTTTTTAATTCATCTAAACTTAATTCTATTTTAATTAACTCATCAAAATTATTTAAAATATAATTTATTTCATTAACATGTTCTGGATTCTTTTTTACATATGCTTTCAATGCCCTAAGTATTGTATTTTTATCACCAATTAAATATACACCAGTAAAATCCTCCATGCCATTTGATATGTATTTTTTTATAATTTTTATATATTTTGCCATATTAGTCATAAAATCACCCCTAATGGCTGTATATTATATAACAAATTTTAAAAAAATGCAAAAAAAATAGAAATTATTTTCTATTTTTATTTTAAAGCATCGATTAATTCTGCTTTTTTCATTGAAGTATAACCTTCAATTTTTTTAGATTTTGCTAATTCTTTAAGTTCAGCAACTGTCATTTTTGATAAATCAGTTGATTCAGTTTTTGCTTCTTTTACTGTTTCTTTAACTTCTGCTTTTTTAACTTTTCCATTTAATGCATCTTGAGCAACTTTTACTAACTCAGTGAATGCTTTTGGATTTTCAATTGCAAGTTCAGATAACATTTTTCTATTTATGATAACTCCTGCTTTATTAAGTCCATTAATGAATTTAGAATAACTAATGTCATTCATTCTACATGCAGCATTAATTCTTGTTATCCAAAGTTTTCTGAAATCTCTTTTCTTTTGTCTTCTATCTCTATAAGCATATTTTAAAGAATGCATTACTTGTTCTTTAGCAGTTTTATATAATCTATGTTTTGAACCAAAGTAACCTTTTGCTAATTTCATTACTTTAGCACGTCTATTGTGATGTATATTTCCACCTTTAACTCTTGCCATGTTTCTTACCTCCTAAATTATTTACTTAAAATTCCTTTTATTCTTTTATAATCGCTACAAGATAAGCTAGATCCTGCTCTACCTTTTCTATTTGATGCAGCATTTTTAGAACCAGTGTTATGTCTTGTTCCTGGTCTACCCATTTTAAAGTCATTTTTTCTTGCTTTAATTACTTTAGCAGTTGCTTTATGTGTTTTTAATTTTGGCATAATAATCCTCCTCTTATTTTTTTGGCATTAGTATCATTGTCATAAATCTACCCTCTAGTTTAGGTTGTTGTTCTATCTCTGCTATTGCATCAACTTGTGATGCAAAACGCATTAATACATCTTTACCTAATTCAACGTGGGCCATTTCTCTTCCTTTGAAACGAACAGTAACTTTTATTTTATGACCTTTTTCTAAATATTTACTAGCATTACGTACACGTGTATCAAAATCATGAACATCGATTGTAACAGATAATCTATATTCTTTCATCTCTAAATTGGATTCTCTTTGCTTCTTTTGATTTTCTTTAAGACGTTTTTTATTTTCGTACTTATATTTATTATAATCCATTATTTTAGCTACTGGTGGAGTAGCTTTTTCATTGATTAAAACTAAATCAAAACCAGCATAACCAGCTAATGTTTTAGCATCAGCAATTGGTTTAATACCTAATTGTTCTCCATTAGGCCCAATTACCATTACCTCACGAGCTCTTATTTGATCATTAATGTACATTTCTCTTTCCTTTGCGATACTAGACACCTCCACAAAAAAAGTGAATACAATGTATCCACTTTTATTACCCAATTAATTACATTTGGCATATACCCATTGATATATTCAATCGGGTGAGTGTGGATACACTTCTTTCCTTTTTTCAATTTCCTAATCAATTATACATAAAAATTATATGTTTGTCAAATATTTTTTATTATTTTAATCATAAATTATTTGAATCTCTGATATAGCAAATGATCCAGATGCAGAACTAGTATTTGTATTAATTAAATATCTTAATCCAACATTTACTCCAACATATAATGTTTGACCAACATATTCTGATGGTATAGTTAATGTAACTGTTGTATTATTAGTAGAATTTATATTACCTGCAACAACTTCATCAGTTAATGTGCTTACATTAGTCCCAACACTACGTGAAGTTTTTAAACCAACTCTTCCAGTAACTGGAGTATTAGTAGAACCAGTTACTCTACCCATAAATTGTATTTTACCAGGTCGTTCAATTTTAATTCCCTTATCCATTACTGCTTCAATACTATTAGATGACGAATATGGACTTGCATCTCTCCATGTTACCGAATAGTTAATAGATGAATTACCAAACGACATAGAATTAGTACCATTTGATACTGAAGATGACTTTATCCATGTAGTTGTAAAATGATCAGCATCATAAACGCCTGACATATAAATTTTACCATCCCAACGATATCCAGCTTTAGAGTGTCTAGACCACTCTCCACCTTTACATTCATAAATATAGTCATCTCCCTCATCAGTAGCCTCATACTTAAATATTGGTCTATCTGATGCAGCTTGTGCATTAATACATGAATTTCCCTCATCTTTAGGTATTATAATTACTTCACCTGCATTGTCTCCTTCACAATAATTAGTTTCTGATGATTGTGCTTTACCACCACTATATAATACACTATAACCATTTATACAAAAGTGTCCTTCTTTTACTGCTTTTGTTTTAATATCAAAGTCTAGGTATGAATATGTAGGAAGTGTTCCTTTTGCTTTTATCTTACTAAATTCTGTAGTATCAGAATTACTAGTAAATGTATGTTTAACTTCTGTTACATTTATACCTTTATTGTTATCTAAATCATATAATACTGATGCATTATTTGCAGCTTCTACATACCCTTCTATACTTCTTAAAGCTGCCGATTTTTTAGTTTTTTCTATTATTCCAGTTATAACCGGAAATGCAATTAAGGCCACTACTGCAAGTATTACTATTACAGCAAGTAGTTCTATTAAAGTGAATCCTTTGCTTTTCATAAATTCCTCCTATTATTCTATTTAAATTATACCAACATAATCTATTTTTATCAACAATAATAATTTTAAAAACATCCAAAAAGGATGTTTTATTCATAAATCATTTGAATAGTCTTAATTCTAAAAATATTCTGCCAACCCGAACCAACAGTATTCCATGTTTTAACTGGATAGCCAACAGAAACACCCAAATATAAATCACGACCTAAATAAATATCATTTCTCAAATCAAATGTATACTCTTTTACACTTTCACTTAAAATATTCGAAGATGATAAAACAGTATCGCTATCAGATGCATTTGTATCAGCGCGAAGGAAAATACGCTGATGTATATTTGCATAAGTACTTGCATAATTGCCATCAATTGATTGTTGATCAAAAGTTACCTTAATTCGACATTGTTTGTCT
>JAFUZI010000101.1 GCA_017476705.1 Bacilli bacterium | reverse complement strand
GATAATGGAACTATCCTAAATATAATATTAACATTTATTTCTAATTTGAATATAATATTATTAGCTCCAATATTATAATTGTATAACGAATTATCTGTTGTTTTTAATATAATTGAACCGATTTTTGTTTCTGCTCCTCCAATCGCAAGGTTGACTATATTTGCAATAGTTATTTCTGTTTTCTTTAAATCTAAAGGATGGAAACAAGTTTTATATGAGTTAATATTTAGATTAAATTGGAGACCGGCCGATTTTTCATTTTTGCTCATATATTTGAATTTTAAAGTATATTCATATGAAGATTTCATAACTACTTTTCCTGTTTTTTTAGTATCATATTGATAAATACCTATATAACTTCTTCCGCCCATAGAAACAATCTTAACTGTAGGTTGGACAAATCCAAATTTAGTATCATGACCATTAGACAATTCGGCTGTTACATCGGTTATTTTAAAATCATTTGGATAATTAACATATTGCGATATTAATATACTACCATCAGCTTCGGCAAAATCTAAAGCAGTAATTAAACCTGATGAATCGGCTTTATATTGAATTTTTGTATTTTGAGCATTATTAATATCAATCCATTTATTGGTGCTTAAATTATATATTTTTTTAATTATATAGGTATTAGCATATCCTCTAACATAAAATTGATTTATTTTTGATGAAATTCTAGTTAATGCTCTATTTTTTTTTAAACTTAAATATCCGTTAATGGCAAAATCACCTATTATTGAAGCTGTATATTCACAAGTATAAAAATTATCTGTTGATCTACCAGCAATTACTTTTGGATTAATTTTAGCAGAATTAGGCCATGTTTTATCTACTTGACAAGTAAAGTCATATTGTGAATTTGGTGTAAATGTTTCTAATGTTATACTATTTCCAAAGGAATCAATCAAATAGCATCTATAAGTAAATTTCGCTCCTACTTTCACTGTTGGATTTGATGCATATCCGATCAAGGTGCAATAAGCTCTGGAAGTATTTGGTTCATCTGGTATTATTTTAAATCTAATAGGTCTTTCCATATAACCATTTCTATCAATTTGGAAAGTTCCAATTTGATTAGCAACCAAAGTCATTTGATAATTGTTTCCTTTCCTTACCATTGTTTTTTTTAAAATTTTATCATTTATATTTGAAGTCGAACCATTAGCATTTACTTTTTTTAAAACGAAAAGTGAAGCCGGATTTGAGTGAGAAACTACATTTCCATAAGCATCTACAAATGAAAAATCTAAAACTATTTTTAAATTATTTTGGTAGAAAAAGTCTCCTGAATTACCCCTTCCGAAGTTTAAAAAGAAAAAGTTCTTATCATTTTTAAGTGGTAAATTGCCAATGGCGCCATCATGTCCTATTAAGTTAATTTTTTTTAAAGGGCCTGGAACTACGGTGTAATAACTTACTGGAGCAGAGCCTTTTAAATCTTCGTTTATATTAATTGAATGCCTTCCAGCAGTCTTACAACTTTGTATATTTAAAAGTAAAGTATAATCATCAGTTTTTCTAATAGCATAATGCCTAGTTTTGTCACAATCCTGAGTAATGTAAAAGGCGTAGCTCCAGATGTTATGACCATAGGTATGAGGAACTTTTTTACCTTGGTTGTTTATGAAATTAAATGCATAATCTATTCTCTTATCTGGCTCGTAATTTCTTTCCGAATAAGTCCTTCCTCCTTCATAAAACCATCCTTTCATTTTTGACATTAAATAATTATCTTCACAAATAAAGGTACCTACAATATTAAGATCGTGTCTGGTAGAGGCGACAAATCCAGTAAAGCCTACATTAGCTATATTAGTTCCTAAAGTACGTTCCAAATCATAAGATGCTTTATATATTTGTAGAGTTCCGGAAAGTAAATAAATAGTTTTATCTTTATAAAGGAACCTAAAATCCCAATTATTTTTTTTTCCTGGATTATATTTCTGGTTAGATATAGATCCTTTAGCAACAGCATTTCTATCATCACTATTGCAACTAGAGCCACAATATCTTATTGAAAAGCTACTGGAATCAGGATCGTTTTTATCTTTTTCAAAATCGAATTCAATAATCAAAGCATTTCTAAAGTTATTATATCCAATATCAACTATTTGAGTATCATAAAGATGCCCATTAACTGCAAAATGTTCATATGAAGTGACAGTATTTTTATCCCTTGAGATGACCATGGTAAATCCGTAAACTTTTTGCTCTCCTTTATTTTCTACAGGAATTATAGCATCATAAACAGCTTTGAGATGTATTTCAAATCTTGGCTCTATTAATACTTTTCTATTAAAATGAAGAGCCCCTGGCTCACTCCAATAAGCAAGACTTCCTGTAGCCCTACGACCGGTACCTTGTTGATCCATGTTTTCTCCATCTACATAAGTTTTACGCATTCCCGCCGGACAACCTTCATCAGCTTGGATAAATGAGCTCAAAAAGAGATAAAAGAATACTAATACAAGATATAAATTTTTTGTTCTCATGATTTTAATTAATATTTGTTATTATTTGAATGACTTTATATATTGAATTAGATTTAAAAAATCTTGATTTGGAATAATTATTTATTTCAATATAATAATTATTTTTATTATTTTTATTATTATGTTGTTTAATTTAAAATTTTATATTTATATTTACTTTTATTTATATTTACTATTATTTATTTAAATTTACTTTTACTTATTT
>JAFUZI010000100.1 GCA_017476705.1 Bacilli bacterium | reverse complement strand
TCATTTGATCCATAAGGTAAGTTGCACCATTTAAATTCATAAATTCTTCGTAATTAGCTCCAAATAAATATACAACCTCAGGGCCAAAACACATAAATAGACCTGATGAAATTGGTATGTCGGAATCACCATATTTATCTATATAATTTTTATCTTCTAAAATAGTTTTATTTATTGATTCAACTTGTCTTTGTAATTCATTGATCAAGTTTTCATTAATTTTTAATTTAGTTTTTTCTATTTTTATTTTATCAGTTAATTCATCAAGCTTTTTAGTATCCTGTTCCAACTTTTCTTTAAAGTTTATTTCTACAAACATAACTTTTATAATATCATTTGGTTTAAATATATCATACATCTTATTATAATATGATAGTGGTCTATCAATAAAACCTCTTCTTAAAGATGTTGATGACATCATTTTTTTATATTCTGACATTCTTGATTTATCTATTTCAACTAGTTTAAAGTTTAATTTAGATATACTTTTCATATGACGTTTTTTAAGTTTATTATAACCATTATAAATATCTTCATATGTTTTATCTTTTAAATCTAAAACAGAAATCCAACGAGGTTCTATATCTTTTCCATAATCATTAGTTAAACCTACGTGTTGATAGCCTAATTCTTTTAAGTATTTAACTACATCCTTATTATTAATTCCACCTTCAACAATAGAACCATTAATATCTCTTTCTTGATATATAATAAGCGGATTAATTTTAAAGAATATTCCTTTTTTACTTTTAACAAATTTAGATATTTCATCAGTAAAGGTTTTTAATAAATTATAATTCTTATAGTCTATTAAAAATCCCCTTGGTGCATAAAAAATGTACTTATTTAAAATTGGAATTTTTTTAGCTAGAAGAAGAGTTGCTGCTTCTAACTTATCAGTTTTATATCCAATTAAGTATGAAATCCAACCAGTACTTTTTTTTAATTCTCCCCAATAAGAACTTTCAAAAAATATACTATTTTTATGATTACTACTAAATGAATTAAATTCTTCACGAGTTAATTCTACTAACATATTATCACTCTCACTTTAATTATTATACTATATTTTTTTTAAACTGTCATTAAATATGATATAATGTATATTGGATAAGGAGTGGCTTATGAATACTGATTCAAGAACTAAAAATTCAATAAGAAATTCATCTGTTTCTATTATTACACAAGTTCTTACAATTATAATGGATTTCTTTGTTAAAACAATTTTTATATATATTTTAGGTAGAGTATATTTAGGAATTAATGGACTTTTCTCTAATATTATTACTTTACTTTCTTTAGCAGATTTAGGTATTGGTGTTGCTATTCCATACAGCTTATATAAACCATTAGCAGATAAAGATACTAAAAAAATACAAGTTTTAATGAAGTTTTATCGCAAAGTTTATAATATAATTGGAACAATAGTATTAATAATAGGTTTATCTTTAACTCCATTTTTAAGTTATATTATTAAAGATATGCCTGATATTAAAGGAATATACCTAATATATGATTTATTTGTAATACATTCTGCTTTAACTTACTTCTTTATATATAAAAAATTCTTAATTGATTCTGATCAAAAAGGTTATATTACAGCTAATATTACCTTTATATCATCACTTCTTTTAAATATAACACGTGTAATATTATTAATATTAACTCATAACTTTATTATTTATTTGTTCTGTAGTATTGTGTTTGTTTTAATTCAAAATATATGGATTTCTAAGAAAGCAGATAAGATGTATCCATTTATTAAAGATAAAACAGATGAAGTTATATCAAAAGAAGATAAAGATGAAATTACCACTAATGTTAAAGCATTACTTATTTATAAAATAGGGACTGTAGTAACTCTTGGTACTGATAATATTGTTATTTCTAAATTTTTAGGATTAGATTGGGTTGGTATTTATTCTAACTATATTTTAATTACTAATTCACTTAATAATGTATTAAATCAGTTGTTTAATTCTCTAACTTCTTCTATAGGTAATTTAGTTGCTACAAATAATGAAAGAAGTAAAAAAATATATGAGAAGCTATCTTTCTTTAATTTTTATATTTATTCTTTGTTTAGTATTTTATTATTTATACTTATAAATCCATTTATAGATATTTGGTTAAATAAAAGTTATGTTTTAAGTACTTTAGTTGCTGCACTACTTGCTACTAATTTTTATTTGACAGGTATGGGTGCGGTTACAAATTCATTTAGATCAGCTTATGGATTATTCTATAAAGCTCGTTTTAGACCAATTGTAATGGTAATTATAAATATAGTAGTATCTATTATACTTGTTAAGCCACTTGGTATAGCTGGTGTACTTATTGGTACAATAGCATCTCGTGTTTTAACAGTAGCATGGTTAGATCCATATGTAATTTATAAATATGGATTTAAAGGAAATGTATTTGAATATTATAGGACATATATTTATTATTTAATTATATTTTTAGTATCTGGATATGGATTATTTACTTTATCTACATTATTTAATACAAGTAACTTCTTTATATGGATTTTAACTGCTATTATAACATTTATTTTATACAACTTAATTATTATTATACTATTTTATAGAACAGATGAATTTAAGTATTTCTATTTAAAGATAAGTAAAATATTTAAAAAACTTATTAGAAAAGAGGCTTAATCATGATATTTGAAGAAATTAAAGATTTAGATAAATATGAAGAGTTTGTAAAAAATTATGATAATGCGCATTTTATGCAAAGTATTTATTGGGGAGATGTAATGCGTTATAAAAACTTTACTCCTCACTATGTTGCCTTAAAAGAAAATGACAAAATAATTGCTTCAGCACTAATGCTTAAGAAAAAATTAGTTGGAAAATATTGTTACTATTATGTTCCAAGAGGATATGTAATTGATTATAATAATCATGATTTAATTAAAACTTTTACAGATTATATCTATAGGTATGCTAAAAGTAATAAAGCTATATTTGTTAAAATTGATCCCGATTTAAAGCTACATAACCTAGATTTAGATGGGAATGTAGTTGGAGACTATAATAATTTTGATTTACTAAAATTTTTAAATAAAATTGGTTATAAACATATGGGATTTTTTAAAAGCTTTGTTGGAAATCACGGAGAACAACCAAGATATACATTTAGGCTTAATTTAGATAGACCATGGGATGAAATCTATAACGGAATGCATCCAACAACAAGGAAGATACTTAACAAAGGAAATCAATATAACTTAGATATATATAAAGGAACTATCGATGATATTGATAAATTCTATCAAACTATGTTAGAAACTGCTGATAGAGAGTCTATGAAAAAGGTTTTACCTATTGAATATTTTAAAAACTATTATGAGATTTTAAATAAACATAATATGTCTGATTTATATATCGTTAAAGTTAAGTTAGCTGATTTAATTAAATCATATAGTGATAAAGTTGAATCTATTGAAAAAAATATTGAAGATACTAAAACACTTCAAAATCAAAAGAAAAGAGATAACTTACTTAAAGATTTAGATAATCAATTAGATAAAG
>JAFUZI010000099.1 GCA_017476705.1 Bacilli bacterium | reverse complement strand
CTGCTGCCTCCCGTAGGAGTTTGGACCGTATCTCAGTTCCAATGTGCCCGATCAGCCTCTCAGCTCGGATATGCATCGTTGCCTTGGTAGGCCATTACCCTACCAACTAGCTAATACACCGCAAGCTCATCTCAAGGTGAGGCCGAAGCCCCTTTTAGCATATCTACTTATGTAAATACGAATCATCCGGTATTAGCAGTCGTTTCCAACTGTTGTCCCAGTCCCTGAGGTAGATTACCCACGTGTTACTCACCCGTCTGCCACTAAGAGGAAAATCCACATCAACGAAAATCCGTAATCAGTGCAAGCACTTCATATTTCAATTCATGTCAGTGGGCCTCTCCGTTCGAATTGCATGTCTTAGGCATGCCGCCAGCGATCATCCTGACCCAGGATCAAACTCTCAATAAAAATAAAATAAATCAACAATCGAAATTGTTGTTAAGTTCAAAATAATTGTTTGTATCCTAACTTATGAAATTGACATTTTTGCTCAGTTTTCAAAGATCATTCTTGCGATTGTTTTGAACTGTTTTGTTCTCGCTCAAACGCATTAATAATATATCATTTCTTTCAAAGCAAGTCAAGCGTTTTTTTGAATTTTTTTGAATTTTTTTTAAATTCTTTTTTTACTTGATTTAAATCGACATTTTTCGACTTAAATCTAAGCCCTTCTTCCTTGAAAGCACTAATAATATATCATTTATTAAATATGTAAGTCAAGCGTTTTTTTAAACTTTTTTTATTTTTTTTTAAATTGTACATTTTCGCTTGATTTGATGTACAAATGTAACAAAAAAAGCATATTAATATTATCATTTATAAAACCATTTGACAATACATTTTATGCATTTTTTTCAAAAAAATTTAAATTTATACTCATTTGTTTGCTACGGGTTATACTTTTTCCTTATTTTTCAATTTTAAGTACTTTTCACGATATTTTAAATTATTATTAGTATCAAATATTACTTTATCTTTTTTATAAAAATTTATCAAATCATCTAAACCATTTTTAACAGCCATATCTAGTTCTTCGGAATATCCCATTATTTTTTTATGGTATTTATATTCATTTCTATCTAGTATTTTGTAACTACCATTAGGAAAAATTCTCAAATCCAAATCATAATCAATATATTTAATAGTGTCGTCTTCTATAATATATGGTGTTGCTATATTACAATAATATGATATTCCAGTTTTTTTAAGTTGTGCAATAACATTAAACCAATGATCTTTAAAAAAATACATTATAGCTGGTTCTTTTGTTTTCCACACACTTCCATCTGCTTCTGTCACAAGTGACTTGCTATTTGCACAAACTATATAATCATTCTTAACATCTATTATTACAGCTTCATGCCAATTACAATTTATCTTACCATTATGTTTATAGCATTGTATTTGAAGTTCATCTCCCGATTTTACCTTTTGCATATATCCACCTCTTTAAAAAAGAAAGAATGATTTTCTTTCTTTTTAATTAAAAGTTCTTCCTTATATATAGAATAATTAATCTGAACTTTTAAAAATATATAATCAAAACATTCTATCTTAAGTAATCACGACTTTTATGCTTTCTATATATATAGTAGCTTTTAAATCGAGTTGCTTATGCATATTATACTCCATTTTTTTCTATTTGGCTAGATAATCTATTGCAGTTTGTAATTGATTATCATTATCATCTGTTGGTTCATTCATATATTTTTCATCTAACTCTATCTCTATATCTGGTTTTATACCAACTTTATTAATATAATTTCCTTTTGGTGTTAGCCACTTCTTAGTTGTAAATTTATACTTATCACCATTTTCTAAATCTATAACTTCTTGCACCGTACCTTTTCCATAACTCTTGGTACCAATTATTGTTGCGCCATATGCTTCCTTTAGGGATGATGCTAAAAGCTCACTTGCCGATGCACTATCACCATTTTGAAGAACAACAATTGGATAATTCTTATTAACAGTTCCCATAGAATAGAACTTTATTTTCTTTTTATCTTTTTCAATTTGATATATTACATTTTTACTATTTAAAAATTTTGATATGATTGATACTGCAGTAGTTAAATGACCACCAGAATTATTTCTAACATCTATTATAAGAGAATCAATGTTTTCATTTTCCAACTTTGCTAATGCATCACTAAATTGTTTGGATGTAGCATTAGCAAATACTGATATATATATATAACCAATTTTTTTGCCAGATTTTTCAAAAGTTTTAGATAAAACAGATTTGATTGTTATCATAGATCTTTCAATTGTTATACTTTGTTCAGAACCATCTCTCATTATTATAAGATTATAAAATGATTTTTTATTACTTTGAACATACTTTGTTAAATCAGATACAACCGTATTACTTAAATCTTTTTCATCTATCTTCTTTATTATGTCTCCAGGCTTAATCCCTGCTCTTGATGCTGGCGAATCTTTAATAACTCCAAGAACTATAATATCATTCTTATCATTATTATATATCTCAACACCTATGCCTTCATAAGTTCCTTCCAAGTTAATATAAAAACTTGAACTATTTTCTTTTTTTAATAACTGAGAATAATCATCATCAAGAGAATTAATCATTCCATCAATTGCTCCACTAACTAATTTATCTTTGTCGATATCATCATAGTAATTATCAATTATAAAATTATAATTATTAATAATTTCCTCTAAATATTTATCATTTATTTTATCCTCATTATTATTTTTCAACATATATCCAATTATGATACTAACCAATGATGTCATAACAAGTAAGAAAACTATTTCACAAAATTTAAATCTAATATCTTTAGTGCAATTAGTTTTCTCTTCGCTTTCATATTTTTTAATTCTTTCCACAATATCACCTTTAACCTGATTATTATTATACATTTTTAATATATCATAATTTGTCAAAAAATACCATAAAAAAAGAAGCTATTATACTCCTTTAATTATCGATAAAGCACTATTTATCTCATCTTTTGATTCATATTTCTCAACCAATACTCCATTTTCTACTTTAAGTAGTGTTGTTGCTTTAAATATAACTTTTCCATCTTCAAAGTTTGATTCACCTGCATAATTGTTTTTGTTAAATGCATTATCAAGTTCAACATAATATACCTTTAGCGCATTTTCTTTGTTTTTATAAGATATTAAATCATTATTATATGTTGTAACATTTTCATCACTATTAGTATAGGCAAATACATAGTAACTATTCTCTTTTTGACTTAAAGCATTTTGTGCAAGTATTTTTTCATAATCAATTTTAGTATCACTTTCTGAATTATTATTTTCTGTATAATCATTACTGTTCTTTTTATTTGTTATTAACATTGTTAATCCATAAAAAAGTACTAATACAACTAATATAATAATTATAAAAGTTAATAATTCTTTAACATTATATTTATCTTCCATAATATCACCATAATAATTATATCATATTTAAAAACAAAAAAATAGGATTATTCCTATTTTCCTACCGGAATGGTACTTATTGAATTAACAACATCTAACAGTTCTGCTTTATCTAGTTTATCTGATACTACATAATATGATACACCATTTGTATCAAAACTTATTACCCCATCATCAACAATACCAATAACATCTGTTGTAAAATCAAAATCTCCATTTGAATTTATAACTTCACTTGAATCACTTGCTGGTTCTTCTACAATAGTAAATGAATTATCACCACTAAATGTTAAAATTGTTCTATCACCTATAGTTTCTTGATTTGTTAGTTTTGTATTGGTAGGTATATATAAAGGATATGCAACATCATATTCTTTACTTGTCTGTTTTGTATCTTCCGGTTTAACTTGCTCATTTTTTATATTTCTATTATCAAAGTTTTTTCCAAGTTTAAAATAGTCATCATCAAATTTTTTATTATATTTTACATTTGTATAATTCATCTTTATTTTAGGAATACTATTTTTATCTAGTACTTCTACTTTTTTAATATTAGCTTTATTATCCAAATAAATCTTTTGAGACACTAAATCTTTATTATTTGAATAATTTACCTTAGTATTTATTACATATCCATCTTTTGTTTTTTCAGTCTTTATTTTATCATCATTTTCTATATCATTTATTATGGCTTGATATAAATAACTGCCAGAATTATTATATGGCCATTCACTTTGGAATTTGAAACTTTTATTTAAAGATGGCGTTAAAACATATACTCCTTCATTATTTTTTAAAATTATTTGTTCATGGTCATTTGTTTTATTTTTAAGTCTTACTTTATATTTTTCATCTTTCTCATATGATACAGATATATCATATTTATATGTTGATTCATTATTTACAACTTCTAATTCTCCATCAATTTGATAACTATCTAGGTTATTTACCTTACTTTTAAGTTTATCTATTATATCAGTATTATTATTTGAACAACCAGTAAGTCCTATACATAATATAATAGATGCTAGTATTTTTTTAAACATTATCTTCACCCCATAATCAATTTCATTAAATTATACTAGTTTTTTATTTTATTTATGAATAAATTTAGAAATTTAGTGAAATATATTATTAGGAAAGGAGATTTTATGGAAACATTACAAAAAACAGCACTTATATTTACAATCATTGGTGCGATTAACTGGTT
>JAFUZI010000098.1 GCA_017476705.1 Bacilli bacterium | reverse complement strand
TAATCATAGCTCTATCAATACTCTCTTGTTCTTCTACATCATAACCAATAAGTAATTCTTTTATTTTTGTATTAACATTATTAACCGCACTTAATACACCAAGTCCATTATACCTAGAATCATTATCACGAAGTTCAACCGCTTCTCTTGAACCAGTTGATGCACCACTTGGAACAGAAGCTCTTGCCATAAGACCATTTTCAAGTATTACATCAACTTCTACAGTAGGATTACCTCTTGAATCTAATATTTCTCTTGCTTTAATATCTTTAATTTTTGACATATAATTAAGCCTCCCTTATCATTACACAAATAATTATAACATTTTCTATCATTTTTGTGAATTAATCTCTTAAAAAATGTTATAATTATGATATAATATACTGACAAGTGAAGAGGGATAATATGGAGATAAAAGAAATTACAAGTGATGAATTTAATAGTTTTAGAAATTCTTTTAATGTTTATTCAATTTATCAAACAAGTGAATACGGATATATAATGAACAATCAAAAATTTGAAAGTATGTTTATAGGATTAGTTGATAATAAAAACATACTTGCTGCATCACTTATTTTAATTGAAAGGCGAAAAGGTTTTAAATATGCATATGCACCTCGTGGATTTTTAATTGATTATAACAATTATAATTTACTAGAGACTTTTACAACATTAATAAAAAAATATTTAAGTAAAAAAGGAATAGTCGCTATAAAGATAAGCCCAATGATAATAAAAAATGTCTATGACATAAAATATGATGTTATATCTGATAATAAATATTTTGATAAAACATTTGAAAATCTAAAAAAATTAGGTTACTATCACTTTGGGTTTAATGACTATTTTGAAAGTTTAAAACCACGCTTTGAAGCAATTATTGATTTAAATATTCCATATTATATGCTATTTAATAATATTAAAAAAAAGTATAAAACAAAAATTAGAAGTAGCGAAGCAAATGGTATTAAGGTATACAAAGGTACAAATAAAGAATTAGAATATTTATACTTACAAACATCAAAAAAATATCCAAGAGATCTTAACTACTTTAAGGACTGCTATAAATATTTTTCTAAAAATAATAATGTAGAATTTTTCTATACTAAATTAGATACACATAAATATTTAAGTGTAATAACTAAAAAATACCATGACCAAGAAGCAATTTGTAATCATCTAAATCATTCATTAAATAAAGATAATAATGAAAAAATATTATCGCTTAAAATAAATGCTGATAGATTACTTGATAAATTAAAAAAAGAACTTATAAAAGCAACAAATTATTTAAAAAACTATCCAGAAGGAATTGTAACATCATCAATACTTGTTATTAAAAATAAAGATGAAGCATTTGTTTTAATGGATGGATATGATAATAAATATAAATATCTAAATTCAAAGCATCTACTAATATGGAAATTAATTGAAAGATATGCTGGCCTTGGATTTAAAACATTTAATTTAGGTGGTATGACAAATCCAATGCTAGAAAACAATAAATTTGAAGGATTAAATGATTTTAAAACTGGTTTTGATGCCAAAGCTATTGAATACATAGGTGACCTAGAATTAATAACAAATACCCCACTTTATTTTATGTATCGAAATACTCCTTTTAAAATTCAAAACATATTAAAAAAATAGGATAAGTCCTATTTTTTTTATTAACTAAAAAGAACACTAAATGTGTTCTTTTAATTAATTTAATTATTCAATTACTTCTGAAACTACACCAGAACCAACTGTTCTACCACCTTCACGGATTGAGAATTTAGTTCCGTTTTCAAGTGCGATTGGAGCAATTAATTCAACAGTAATTTCAACGTTATCTCCAGGCATAACCATTTCAGTTCCTGCAGGTAATTCAATAACACCTGTAACATCTGTAGTTCTGAAATAGAATTGTGGTCTGTAGTTTGTGAAGAATGGAGTATGACGTCCACCTTCTTCTTTAGTAAGAACGTAAACTTGTCCTTTGAATTTTTTATGTGGAGTAACTGATCCTGGTTTAGCTAATACTTGTCCTCTTTCAACGTCTTCTCTAGAAATACCTCTTAAAAGAACACCAGCGTTATCTCCTGATTCAGCATAGTCTAATTGTTTACGGAACATTTCAATTCCTGTAACAACAGTTTTCTTAGTTTCTTTTAAACCTACGATTTCAACTTCATCGTTAAGTTTTAATTGACCTCTTTCAACACGTCCAGTAACAACTGTACCACGTCCAGTTATTGTGAATACGTCTTCAATTGGCATTAAGAATGGTTTATCTGTATCTCTTTCTGGAATTTCAATCCAAGTGTCAACAGCATCCATTAATTCATCAATTTTACCAGTCCATGCAGGATCTCCTTCAAGAGCTTTAAGAGCAGAACCTCTGATGATTGGAGTGTTGTCTCCATCGTATCCATATTCAGATAATAATTCTCTAACTTCCATTTCAACTAAGTCTAATAATTCTTCGTCATCTACCATATCGCATTTGTTTAAGAAAACAACCATACGAGGTACACCAACTTGACGAGATAATAAGATATGTTCACGAGTTTGAGCCATAGGTCCATCTGTAGCAGCAATAACTAAGATAGCACCATCCATTTGAGCAGCACCTGTGATCATGTTTTTAACATAGTCAGCATGTCCTGGGCAGTCAACGTGAGCGTAGTGTCTTTTTTCAGTACTGTACTCGATATGAGCAGTATTGATTGTGATACCTCTTTCTCTTTCTTCTGGAGCTTTGTCGATATTTGCGAAATCAACAGCTTCATTACCATTTTTTCCTGCTAAACATTTAGAAATAGCAGCAGTTAATGTAGTTTTACCATGGTCTACGTGTCCAATTGTACCAATGTTAACATGTGGTTTTGAACGATCAAATTTTGCTTTTGCCATAATTTTTCCTCCTATTTTCCTTTTTATTACATATCTATTTTATATCATCCAAGAGAAAATAGCAAGTATTTTCTCTTAGGTAATATCAATTTTTAATTATTGCCTGATTTTTTAATAATATCTTCAGCAATATTTCTTGGAACTTCTTCATAATGGTCAAATACCATAGTGAATTGTCCACGTCCTTGAGTGTTAGATCTAAGTGATGTAACATAACCAAACATTTCAGCAAGTGGAACCATTGCATCAATTGCAAGTGCATTACCACGAGACTCTTGTCCCATTGGTTTACCACGACGTGATGTAATATCTCCCATAACGTTTCCTAAATATTCATCAGGTACAACGATTTGTACTTTCATGATTGGTTCAAGTAATACTGGTTTACATTTATTTTTAGCTTCTTTTAAAGCCATAGAAGCTGCAATTTTGTAAGCCATTTCAGATGAGTCTACATCATGGTAAGAACCATCAAATAATGTAGCTTTAACATCTACCATTGGGAATCCAGCTAAAATACCAGTAGTCATAGCTTCTTGAAGACCTTTATCAGTAACTGGAATGTATTCTCTTGGAACTACACCACCAACGATAGCATCAACGAATTCATATCCTTTATCAGGATTTGGTTCGAATTTAATCCATACGTGACCGTATTGTCCACGACCACCAGATTGTTTAATATATTTACCTTCACATTCACCAGCTTGTGTTAATGTTTCACGGTAAGATACTTGAGGTTGACCAATATTAGCTTCAACACCGAATTCTCTTTTCATTCTATCTACAATGATATCAAGGTGTAACTCACCCATACCAGCGATAATAGTTTGTCCAGTTTCATGGTTTGTACTAGCTCTGAATGTTGGATCTTCTTCAGCTAATTTTTGTAAAGCTATAGCCATTTTATCTTGGTCAGCTTTTGATTTAGGTTCTACAGTAAGTTCGATAACTGGTTCTGGGAATTCCATTGATTCCAAGATACAAGCATTCTTCTCATCACATAAAGTATCTCCTGTAGTAGTATCTTTAAATCCAACAGCAGCAGCGATATCACCAGTATAAACTTCAGTGATTTCAGTTCTGTTGTTAGCATGCATTTG
>JAFUZI010000011.1 GCA_017476705.1 Bacilli bacterium | reverse complement strand
ATATAAAATATTTCAATAAAATACCAGCAATTACTATGATAGATGTTGGTCAAGGTGACTCTATTTTAATTGAATTTGCTCATAATAAAAATGTTTTAATTGATACAGGCGGAAAAATGAAATATAAATCTTTTAAATGGAAAACAAGAAGTAAAGAATATTCAATTGCTAAAGATACAATTGTTCCATTGTTAAAATCATATGGCATTAAAGAATTGTCAGCCATAATTCTTAGTCATGGTGATTTTGATCATATGGGAGAAGCTTTTAATTTAATTAATAATTTTAAAGTAGATAAAGTAATATTTAATTGTGGTCCTTATAATAATTTGGAGGAAGAATTAATTAAAGTATTAGATAAAAAGAATATTAAATATTACTCATGTATTAAAGCCTTAAATATTGATAAGAATAAATTATATTTTTTAAGGACGAGAAAATATGATAATGAAAATGATAATTCAAGTGTAATTTATACAGAACTTAATGGGTATAAATTTATGTTTATGGGGGATGCATCTATATTTACTGAAAAAGAAATATTAGATAGATATAATTTGCCAAATATAGATGTACTTAAAGTAGGACATCATGGAAGTAGGACAAGTTCAAGTGCCGAGTTTATAAATGTAATTAATCCAAAATACTCAGTAATTAGTGTTGGAAAGAATAATCGTTATGGCCATCCAAATAAAGAAGTTTTAGAAAATTTAAGTAATTCAAAAATATATAGAACAGACAAGCAAGGAAGTATTATGTTTAAGATTAAAAATAATAAAATCGATATGGAGACATGTGCACCATAAGTATGGTATAATATTCATTATAAAGAAACAGGTGGATTATAAGTATAAGGTGGTTTCAGGAACAAAAATATCATTTTTTGATGACAATGATGGTGAAATGATGTATATTGATTATTCTACTGATGAATGTATTTGGTTTTTTAGAGATAGTGAACAAATAATAATAACAGAAAATGAAGAATTATTTAAACTATTAAAAAGAATCATTTCACAGCAATATAAATTTAATGATAATTCTTTGTTGAAAAGTTATAAAGATAATAATAAATTAGTTTGGTATAGCGATTGTTATTATAATCCAGATGATGAATGGAGTAGGAATAGTGTTAGTTATTTAACTATAGAATATACAAATGGTGTTTTTAAAATAAAATGCACAAAACCATTAGATGAAATGATAGATAGAAAAGATAAATCACATGTGATAGGATTTTCACCTTTGGGCAATGGAAAATATACAAAAAATATTAAAACTGGATTAACATTTCAAGATGAATTTGTTATAAATGTGTATCAAAAATTATTACAAAAAGAAAAAGTTAAAGGATTACATATAAAATAATTGTAATTCTTTTCTATATGTATTAACTATATAGTATCAGTTGGTAAGAATAATAGGTATGGACATCCAAATAAAGAAGTATTAGATAATTTAGATAATTCTAAAATATATAGAACAGATATAGATGGTAGCATCATGTTTAAAATAAAAAATAATAAATTAAAGATTGAGACTTGTAGTTCATAGAAAGACAAAATGAAAAAATAATATACGTTATAGTAAAAATATTGATTAGTGTGATATAATAGTAAGAAATTATATGTTTTGGAGGTAATAATGAATAGTATTATAAAGTGTCGTGAAGATTTAATATCATATATTAAAGATGTAATCTTAAAATACTGTCCTTATACGGAAGATAGATTATTAATTTTAGGCACTGCAAAGTCGCCTGAACTAGATATTATAATTAATATTAACAATAATGAATCACAGATAATGTTTATGTTTGGTAATAGCGCTTTCAAATCAAGTGTTTCAGAGCAAGCAACAGTCTCTTATATTATTAGTTTTGAAGAAATAGGAGATATAATAGATTTTATTCTTGATGATCATAAAGAAATTAAGAATATAAATTTTTATGATAAAGAGTTAGATTTAAAATTCGCTATTAATTGGACTGATAAAAGTATAAAGGGAATTAATTGCAGTGATATTGGTTTAAATTTAAATTTTGAAAATATGGAAGTAAAAAAACAATATTCATATTTGTTATTTCAAAGATATTATTTTCATTTAGAACAAGCGCCAACTTTTAAAGCAATGAAAAGCAAGTATATTGATAGTATGAAATACTCTTATTTTGATTCTTTAGATAAAGTTGAGTTGATAACTATATTAAATAAAATGAGTGAAAATGATTTAAAAAATTTATTATACAATTTAGATAATGATCTTTTTATAAAGTATGCTATGAGCGATTTGGGAAAATCAAAAGTAAGAGTTTTATCACTAGATGATAATAATTAGAACTATTTAAATGATAGTTCTTTTTTATATGTTTTAAAATATATAAAGATATAAATTTATTAAAATAATAGTAATAATATTTAAATAATAACATATAATAATATTAGAAATATTTGTGTTCGCTACCCGCTAGTAGCGTTGATATAGATAAAGATATCTTTTAAAAAAAGAGTAAATTTAACTCTTTTTTTAATTAAAAATATAATAAAAAAAGGAAAACTAAAAAAATTGTCGTATATTATTTGTAGAGGGAATTTTTATGAAGGATAACGTTTTAACACAAGATATTATTGCTAAAGTACAAGAAAACGTCGACATAGTCGATGTTATTTCGGGTTATCTGCCACTTTCAAATAAAGGTAAAAATTTTTTTGGTGTATGTCCATTTCATTCTGATCATTCGCCTAGTATGAGTGTATCGCGTGAAAAACAAATTTATAAATGCTTTTCTTGTGGTGCTTCTGGTAATGTATTTAATTTTGTGATGAATTATGAAAATGTATCTTTTATTGATGCAGTAAAGATACTTGCATCAAAAGCAGGTATTCCGCTTAATATAAAAACATCTAATTATAAAGATAATGGTAGATTACAAGTATTATATGATATTTTTGATGTTACTCAAAAATTTTATAAAAACAATATTAATACAAAAGATGGTGAAAAAGCATTAGAATTTATAAAAAATAGAAAGTTTGATTTAAACATTATTAAAGATTTTGATTTGGGACTTTCTTTAAAAGAAGATGATAAACTTGTAAATCTTTTGATGAAAAAAGGTTTTAATCAAACTGATATGTTAAGAACAGGTTTAGTTAATAAAAGCGAGCGTGGCTTAAAAGATATGTATATAAATAGAATAATGTTTCCAATTTATAATTTACAAGGCAACTTGGTAGGATATAGTGGTAGAATATTTAATGGCGAAAAGTTAAATAAGTATTTTAATACTAAGGAAACAGAAATATTTAAAAAAGGTGAAATATTATATAATTATCATAGAGCAAAAAATGCTGTTAAAGATAAAGAACAAGTTATTGTTGTTGAAGGCTTTTTTGCAACAATTCGTCTTCATACTATTGGCGTTGATAATGTAGTCGCAACCTTAGGAACAGCTTTCACTAAAAATCATGCTAGTATATTAAAACGCATGGCAAAAGAAATTGTTTTATGTTTTGATGGAGATAATGCTGGAAGTGATGCAACAAATAGTTGTATTAAGGAACTTGAAAAAGTAGGTGTTATTCCTAAGATTATAAGACTTGAAGATAATTTGGATCCAGATGATTATGTGCTTAAATATGGCAAAGATAGAATGCTTGAGAAGATTAATAATCCGATGAATATAATGGATTATAAACTTAATTATTATAAAAAAAATAAGGATTTAACAAATACACAAGATTTATCTAAGTATGTAAATGAAATGATAGATGAATTAAAATTAATAGATGATGATATTTATCGTGAATTAACTTTAAAAAAATTGTCGGACATATCAAAGATATCTGTTGAAATTTTAAAACAGAAGCTTGATGATATAGAAGTTGCCACAAAAATTCCAAGATATGAGATGGTAAATAAAAAACTAAGCAAATATGATATGGCAGAAAGAAATTTATTATTTTATGCCCTTAACAATAAGGAAATATTTAAAAAGATAAAAGATGAGAATTTAAAATTTAATAATCAAGAATATATTAATCTTATAATGACTGTTAATGACTATTTAAATGAACATGATACTTTAAAAATTTCATCATTATTAACTTATTTTAGAGATAATTCTGATATGATAAATATGTTAAATAGTTTAATTGATTTAGATTTGAAAGATGAATGTAGTATTTATGAGATAAATGATTATATAAAAGTTATTAAGGAACGTACTACAAAGAAAAAAATGAATAATTTAAAAAATAATATGAAAGAAGCATCAACTAAAGATGAAAAAAAGAAATTATTAGAGCAAATGTTTAATATAAGAAAAAAGGAACTAGAAGGAGCAAATAAAAATGATTAATGAAATTAAGACTTTTGAAGAAAGAAAAGAAGAATTAATAAAAAATGGTAAGAAAGCTGGTAAAGTTACATATGAAGAATTAGCCGCTGCACTTAAGGGACTTGAAATAGGAGCAGATGAGTTAGATGATTTATATAATGCTTTAAGAGATAATAAAATTGAGATAGTATCTGATGAAGATGATGAAAGCGTTGATGGGGATACTGTTGAACTTTTAGATGATAATACATTAACTAAGGATTTAACAATTAATGATCCAGTTAGAATGTATTTAAAAGAAATAGGTCAAATTAAATTATTATCAATGGATGAAGAATTAGAACTTGCTGATAGAATTGCAGCAGGAGATGAAATGGCTAAGAATACTTTAGCTGAGGCAAATCTTCGTCTTGTTGTAAGTATTGCAAAAAGATATGTTGGTCGTGGAATGTTGTTTTTGGATTTAATTCAAGAAGGAAATATTGGTCTTATGAAAGCTGTAGATAAATTTGATGTATCTAAAGGTTATAAATTTTCTACATATGCTACATGGTGGATTAGACAAGCAATTACACGTGCTATAGCTGATCAAGCTAGAACAATTAGAGTACCAGTTCATATGGTTGAAACAATTAATAAACTTGCTAGAATTCAAAGACAATTAACGCTTGAATTAAATCGTGAACCTACTGAAGATGAACTTGCAAAAAAAATGGGTATTCCAGTCGAAAAAATTAGAGACATTTATAAAATAAGTCAGGAACCAGTTAGTTTAGAAACTCCAATAGGTGAGGAAGATGATTCTCATTTAGGAGATTTCATTAAAGATGAACGTAACGTAAGTCCAGAGGAATTCGCAACAAATGAAATGTTAAAAGATGAAATTTCTGAGGTTTTATCTACTTTAACTGAAAGAGAAGAGAAAGTAATTCGCCTTAGATTTGGGCTTGAAGATGGTAAGTCAAGAACATTAGAAGAAGTTGGTCAAATGTTTGGTGTTACAAGAGAAAGAATTCGTCAAATTGAAGCAAGAGCTTTAAGAAAATTAAGACATCCATCTCGTTCACGTAAACTTAAAGATTATATGGGTGAATAATGACATTTTCTAAAAGAATTAAAAAATTAGCATCACTTGTAGATAGTGATGCTTATGTAATTGATGTTGGATGTGACCATGGACTTTTAGATATTTATTTAACACTAAAAAATAATAATAAGTGTGTTGCTTGTGATATAAAAGAAAGTGCTTTAAATAATGCAATAGAAAATATAAAAAAATATAATCTTAATATAGATGTAAAACAAAGTGATGGATTAAATAATATAGATGTTCCACCTCATTCAACTTGTGTAATAGCTGGAATGGGTACGAGTATGATTTTACATATTCTAAATAATAATAAAATTGCTAATTTGGATAATTTAATAATTCAAACAAATAATGATTATGAGGAACTTAGAAAAGAAGTTTTAAAACTCGGTTTTTATATTGTTGATGAAGTTGTTATTCAAGATAAAAAAATTTGGTATGTAATAATTAAATTTAAAAAAGGTTATAGAAAATATAATAAAATAGAATACATATTTGGGCCTATCTTATTAAAAAAAATAGATGCTGATACATTTTCATATTTTAATTATGAACTTCATAAGTATAGAAATATCTTAAACAGTATTCCAAATAAATACTTGTTTAAAAGATTAAAAATCAAATATATTTTAAATAAATTAAACAATTATATAAAAAATGTTGGGCCTTCACTATAGGATTGTGAAGGTTTTATTTTTTCAATATTGCTTTTGATATTACTATTATTGACAGATGTATTATTATCAATTTTTTTAAATTCATTCATAACTTTAAACATTGTTTTAGCATTTTTTATAATTGGTTGAGCTTGTTTTATAAGTGGAATTGTTTGGTTGATAATGTTAAGTGTTCGTTGTGTTCCATTTAATATAGAATGAAAATTTATACCACCAAACATTTTCTTTACAATGCCTGCATTAGGAATTGTATTAAATCTATAACCTGGTATGCTATATAAATATGGATTATAATAGTTCATAAATATTCCTCCTAAATTATTATATGAAACTTCAAAAAAATGTTTTACAATTTTTGGTTTTATGGTATAATCAATTATAGTAGGAGAGTAGGAAGAGATTGGAAGGTGTTTTATATGCGTAGACCTATATATTTGTTACCTTTTATTTTCGTGTATAAATTTTTTTATTCAATATTTAGACTAATAATTAATTTTTGTAGATATTTTTATCTTGGTGTTAAAACAATTTTATTAATAATACCAAATACAATAAAAAAAATAGCAAAAAGAAACAATAGCGTAGTTAAAATTAATAAAAAAGAAAAAAATAAGAAAATTGATAAAAAGAAAAAAACTGATGTTGATTCAATTGATTTAAGAAAATTTAATAATTTAAGAAAACTTAAAGATAAGGCAATAAAAAAATTAAAAAATAAAGATAGAATAGGTGCGATAAAAAATCAAAAGGCTTCTGTTAAAAAGATAGAAAAAGATGCAAAAGCAAAAAAAGAAAAGAAAAAAAATGACGTATACATTAATGAAAATGTTAAAGGTCCAGATTTATTTGCAAATAATGTTAATTCCTTCTTTAAAAAGCTTTCTAGTATTCCAAAAGCTATAAAGGAAAAAATAACTAATAATGAATTTGTTAAACATAGTAGAAATAGAGATATGATGAAACGCGAGGCATTATTAATTGATTTTGAAGGAAAAGATGCCGAGAAAAGTGAAAAGAAAGTAATATATGAATATGTAGCAAAAAATAAGGAAGGAAAAATTGTTAAAGACTATTTTGAAGCATATTCAAAAGTCGAAGTTCATTCATTCCTTTTAAGTGAGGGATTTGAAGTATATAGTATTAAAACAAATCCTTGGATTCAATTGTTACATAAAAATACAAATGTAAATAATACAAAATTTAAAAATAAAGATTTAATTTTTTTACTAACACAATTATCTACATATATTAAAGCAGGTATCCCGCTAGTAGAAGCATTAAAAATACTTGAAAAGCAATATAAAAATAAAAAATATAAACGTATTTTAACATCAATTATATACGATCTTACAATGGGTGAAAACTTTAGTGAGGCATTGCTTAAACAAAATGTTGCTTTCCCTAAATTACTAATAAATATGGTTAAAACTGCAGAGATGACAGGTGAGCTTCCTGAGGTTTTAGATGATCAAGCTGAATATTATACTCAAGTTGAAAAAATTAGAAAGCAAATGGTTTCAGCAATGTTATATCCATCAATTGTTCTTACTGCATCAATTGGAGTTGCAATATTCATTATGCTATATGTTGTACCACAATTTGTTGATATATATAATTCAATGGATTCGGCAACAATACCTCCATTTACATTAGCTGTTCTTGCAATAAGTGATTTCATGAAAAAATATGTATGGTATATTTTAGTTGCAATTGCACTTTTTGTAATTGTGTTTATATTTATGTATAAGAATGTTAAAGGATTTAGAACTATTATTCAATATATTTTAATGAGATTGCCAATATTTGGTAATACAATTATATATAATGAAGTAGCAATGTTTACTAAAACATTTTCATCATTACTTGCACATAATGTATTCATAACAGATAGTATGGAAGTTTTAAATAAAATTACAAATAACGAAATTTATAAAATGATTATTTTGGATACTATATCAAACCTAGCTAAAGGTGATAAAATATCTGAAGCATTTAAAGATAATTGGGCCTTCCCAATTCCTGCATATGAAATGCTTGTTACTGGTGAAAAAACAGGTGAGCTTCCTGAAATGATGGCTAAGGTTTCATCATATTATCAAGATTTACATTCAGAAAGCGTTCAGAGAATTAAAACAGTTGCAGAACCTGCTATAACAGTTTTCTTAACAGTTATTGTTGGTATATTAATTATGGCAATAATTGTTCCAATGTTTAGTATGTATACTGCTGTTCAAAATTTATCATAGGGTGGTTTTATGACAGTTTATTATTCAATTATGACATTTATATTTGGAACCGTTTTAGGTTCCTTCTATAATGTATGTGGTTATCGCTTGCCAAGAGAGGAATCCTTAATTAAACCTCCTTCTCATTGTCCTAAATGTAACCATAGACTAGGAGTGAGTGAACTTATTCCGATTTTATCTTATTTATTTCAATTTGGAAAATGTAAAAATTGTAAAGCAAAAATATCTTTATTTTATCCTATATTTGAGACAACAACAGGACTATTATTTATGCTTTCTTATTTGATTTTTGGTTTTTCGATTGACTTTTTTATCGCAATAACTTTTATATCAATGTTATTAATTATAATAATAAGTGATTATCAAACAATGATAATACCTGATTCCGTTTTAGTTGTTGCATCTATTATGCTAATTATTGAACTTTTTATAAAAAATGGAGTAAATGTATATATCAATATATTTGATGGAATAATATCTTTTATGATAATGTTTTTACTTAAAAAACTTGGTGACTTTTTATTTAAAAAGGAATCAATGGGTGGTGGAGATATTAAATTAATGGGTGTTATTGGTTTAGTATTAAATTATAAATTAGCAATTATAACAATTTTTTTAGCATCAATTATAGGCCTTCCAATTTCACTATTAATATTATTTAAAAATAAGACAAATATTATTCCATTTGGTCCATTTTTAAGTATAAGTGCTATTATATTATTATTATCAAGAATTGATTTTAATATGATAATAGAAATGCTTACAATTTAATATAAGAAATAAGGTGATTTGAAATATGAAAAAAATTTTATTTGCATTAGTTGTTGCTTTTACATTTTTTACAGGATGTGAAAGTAAAAATTCTAATAATGTAAAAGTTATAATAAATCAAAATAATGATTTAACTCTAAATTATTTATTTTCTGCAGATGATAATATAATTTTGGAGATAACTAATAAAGATAAAGCTATTGATGATGCTACTATTAATATAGCAATTTATGATAATAAAAATAGATTACTTGGTGTTGAAAAAAAATATATTCATAAATTTTCTAAAGGACAAAAGAATATTTATAAAATTTCTTATGATGAAATTCTATCTGATAGTAAGGATGTAAAAAAAGTTGAATTAACTCTTACAAATACTAATTATGAATATAGTAATGAAACATCATATATAGATCAGGTTAAAGGTAATATAGTTAAATCAACAGATGAAGAGTTAAATATTAAAATAACTAATAATAGCAGCAAAAAAATTGATTTGTTAGATGCATCTATAGTGTTCTATAAAAATGGTAAAATTATTGATTTATATAGTATATTAGCAGATAATGTAGATTCTGAATTTACTGACAAAATATATGTTCCACTTATTTCAAATAAAGATGGTAAAATGAAATATATTGATTATGATGATGTTGAAATTATTATTAATTACGCAATAGCATATAATGAATAACTTTTATTGTTGATTAAATAAAAACAACTTTTTAAAAAGTTGTTTTTTAATTATTATTTTTTTCTATTTTATCATATACATTTTTTAAACTTTGCTCATATTTACTTGTTAATTTAGGATTATAATATTTTTTATTTTTAATATTATCTGGTAGGTATTGTTGTTTAACCCATGAATTAGGGTAGTCATGAGGATATTTATATCCAACAGGATTTTGTTTAATATTGATAGGTACAGGCCCAATATTACCTAATCTAACATCATTTATTGCTTTGTCAAGAGCAATGTGGCCACTATTGGATTTTGGAGATAAAGCCATTTCTATTACCATGTCACCAAGTGGGATTCTAGCTTCTGGAAGTCCAAGTCTTTCACAAGCATTAATTACAGCATCAACTTTAGGCCCAATTGAAGGATTTGCAAGCCCAATATCTTCATAAGCAATAACTGTCATTCTTCTATAAATTATATCTAAATCTCCTGCTTCAATTAGACGAGCTAAATAATGTAGGGAAGCATTTACGTCTGATCCCCTAATTGATTTTTGAAAGGCACTTATAACATCATAATGACCATCTTCATTTTTATCTATTGATACATTAGATTTTGCATTTATATTTTGTAAATGATCTATTGTTATATTTTTATCACTTGATGCAAAATAGGCAAATTCAAGTAAGTTATATGCATATCTTAAATCACCATTTGATAAATCTGCAATCATATTAATTGCATTTTCATCTATTTTTATATCATTTAAAATATTAGATTTAATAGCTTTATTTAAAGCATATATAATATCTTCTTTTTCTAGTTCTTTAAGTTCAAATATTTGACATCTACTTCTAATTGCCGGATTAATTCTATGATATGGATTGGAAGTTGTAAGGCCTATAAGTGTTATTATGCCACTTTCAAGATATGGTAAAAGTAAATCTTGCTTATCTTTATTCATGCGATGTATTTCGTCTATAATAACAATCATTCCGTTATATAGTTTTGCTTCTTCAATAACTATATCAAAGTCTTTTTTAGAATTTATTACAGCATTTAAAACTCTATATTTTATCTTTAAACTTTCAGCTATTGCAAGTGCAATTGTTGTTTTTCCGATGCCTGGTTTACCATACAAAATCATTGAAAACAAATATTTATTTTGTATTAAATTATAAAGTGGCATCTTATTACCCAATAGGTGTTTTTGCCCAATCACTTCATCTATATTTTTAGGTCTCATTTGAATTGCTAATGGTTCCATATAAATCACCACCTATATTCTAGCATATTTTAAAAAAAAATGGTATAATGTAATAGGGTAATGTATATGAATAAAGACTATATTAATGAATATATTGATTATTTAAAAATTGACAAGAAATATAGTTTAAATACTATAAAGTCTTATAAAAATGATTTGTCTAAATTTGTATTGTTTATAAATGATAAAGATATAACTTGTTTGAATAAAAAAGATGTTATTTCATTTATAGAAAATGAAAAATTAAATGATAAATCCGCAAGAACAATTTCACATGATTTGATTGTTATAAAAAATTTTTATAAGTATCTTTTAAAAGAACAAATAATCAAAGTAGATCCAACCATTGATATAGAACTCCCTAAATTAAAAAAAAGTCTCCCGCATACATTATCTTTTGATGAGATTGATAAAATATTAGATATTGAACTTAATGATAAATATAGTTATCGAAATAAAGCGATGCTTGAGCTTATGTATTCATCTGGTCTTAGAATTAGTGAGCTTGTTAATTTAAAGATGCAAGATATTGATTTAGAAGATGACATAGTTAGAATTTATGGAAAAGGTTCTAAAGAAAGAATTGTTCCGATAGGTGATTATGCAATAAACTATTTAAAAAAATATATTTATGTGTATAGAAGTAGTTTGATGCATAATAAAGTTTCAGATTATATTTTTCTAAATTCAAGAGGAGATAGAATATCTAGACAAGCTATGTTTAAATTAATAAAAAAAATTATTAGAGATAAGAATATTAAGAAGAATGTATCGCCACATACACTTAGACATTCGTTTGCATCACATATGCTTGAAAATGGTGCTGATCTAAGAAGTATACAAGAGTTACTTGGACATAGTGATATATCTACAACTCAAATATATACACATATATCAAATAAAAAAATAAAAGAGAACTATGAGGAATCTCATCCTCATAATTAGAAAGGAAATATTTATGTTTAAAAGAATTTTTTTAATAGTATTAGATTCAGTTGGAATTGGAGAAGCAAAGGATGCTTCTAAGTTTGGTGATTTTAATGTTAATACATTTGGTCATACAGTAGAAAAAACTAATGTTGAACTACCTAATTTTAAAAAATTTGGCTATTTTAATTTATTAAATAATACTAATGATTCAACAATTTCTTATTATACAAAAGCAGAAGAAGAAAGTAATGGTAAGGATACTTTAACTGGACATTTAGAGATGATGGGTGTCGTTACAAAAGTACCTTTTAAAACGTTTTTAAATACAGGTTTTCCTGATGAATTAATTGATTCTATAAAAAAAATAAGTGGTAGAGATGTAATTGGAAACAAAGCAGCATCTGGTACTGAAATTATAGAAGAATTAGGAGAAGAACAAATTAAAACAGGCGCATTAATTGTATATACATCTGCTGATTCTGTACTTCAAATAGCTGCTCATGAAGAAGTTATACCACTTGATGAGTTATATAGAATTTGTGAAGGCGTTAGAGAAATTACAAAACGTGAAGAATGGAAAGTAGGGCGTATTATAGCTCGTCCATATATTGGAACACCAGGAAATTTCACACGTACTGCTGGAAGACATGATTATGCTTTGGATCCTGCTCATAAGACAGTACTTGATAATTTAAAAGAAAAAGGTTATAGTGTTATATCAATTGGTAAAATAAGTGATATATTTAATAATAATGGAGTTACATCAATTAATAAAACAAAAGATAATTTGGATGGAATAAACAAAATAATAGAAACTATTGATACAGATTTTAATGGTTTATGTTTTGCTAATTTAAATGATTATGATATGAAATATGGTCATAGAAGAGATGTCGTTGGATATGGTAATTCATTAAAAGAATTTGATAATTATATTCCTACTATATTAAATCATTTAAAAGATGACGATTTACTTATGATAACTGCAGATCATGGTAATGATCCAACTTATATTGGAACAGATCATACAAGAGAAGATGTACCAGTTATTATGTATTCAAAAAAGTTTAATGGAATGAAGAGATTAGACAATTTTAAAACATTTGCTTCTATAGGTGCAACTATTGCTGATAATTTTAATGTAGATAGTCCTTATGGTGAAAGTGTGTTGAATGAACTTAAATAATTTTAATTATAAAGACAACTATAATGAATTTTTAAAATACCTATATTCATATCAAGATTTAAATTATTTAAAATTTCATTCTAAACTTGTAAAAGATAAGAATATTATTGGAATTAGAATCCCAATTTTAAAAAAAATTGCTAAGGAAATATCTAAAAGTAATTATAAAGACTATATAAAATATAATAGTCACAATACATATGAAGAAGATATGATATATGGACTTGTTTTAGGATATATTAAAGAGCCATTTAAAGCCGTTTTAGAGCATTTGAATATATTTATACCATATAATGATAATTGGGCAATAAATGACACTGTATGTGCCAATTTAAAGGTATTTAAAAATAATCAAGAAGAAGGATTTGCCTTTATAAAAAAATTGTTAAAATCAACTAATTTATGGGATATTAGATTTGCTTTAGTTTTATTACTTGACTATTATATAAATGATGATTATATTGATGAATTGTATTCTATAATTGATAGTATTAAGAGTGATGATTATTATGTTGAAATGGCTAATGCATGGCTTATATCAATTTGCTTTATAAAATATCCTGATAAAACAATGAAGTACTTGTTAAATAATAATTTAGATAAATTTACTTATAATAAAAGTATAGATAAAATATGTGATTCATATAGAGTTGATAAAACTTATAAAGATGAATTAAAAAAATTAAAAAGATAATTTTGCATTGTCTTTTTTTATTGACTCGAAATATAAATAGATATATAATATTTGGCATAAAAAAAGGAGTTTCTTATGGTATTTAATGGTAATAAACAATATAAATATAAGCAAAAAATGCTATCCCATGGATTCGAAAAATCTGATAGTGATTTTTTTAATTCTACCGATTATGACAAAGTAAGGCAGATGATGATTGATTCTTTATATGATGATGTTACTAATGATATTAAATATAATTTATGTTCGAAAAATGATATATTGGAGAATGGTAAATATATTTTAAAAAAACATTTTAATAATATAGATTTAAAGGTTAATTATAATGATATGGATGAACTTGCGAAGTTAATACTTCTTAAATTTGGTAAGAAACCATCAATTTATGACTCTGATAAAATACTTGAACTTATTAATAATAATTCAAAAAAGATTAATATTTATGATGTAGATGTAGTTGTACAATCAGGATCTTTTAATAGTGGTAAAACAAAAAATTATGCATTGCCTTTTTCAATAAAAAAACTAGGCAATGATTTTGTAAAAAAAATTCCTTATTCTATTAGTTCCATTTATTTAAAAGGGGAGTGCAGTGAATTTTTGACGCAAGTTTATGTTCATGAAATGACACATGCACTTGTTAATCGTAATAAAGGAATTGTAAAAAATATGCTTTTAAATGAAATGCTTCCAATGTTTATGGAAAAGGTTGCATCATATGATTTAAATAATGAGCTTTTGGATAAAGTAATATTAAATAGACTTTTAAGTACTAAAAGAGCTTTAGATAATATAGATAATTCAAAAAATAATTCATATTTGAAATTGCACAAAAAAATCTATATATTATCTAATATTTGTGCAACAGGATTATTTGATTTATATTATAAAAGTAATGATTTTGTTAAAAATAAAATTGATATATCAGTTGGTAAAGTTATATCGGGAGAAATGCTATTAGAAGATTTACTTGATGAATATAATATTAATTTTGATAACTGTGTTGATATAATGTGTGATCAATGTAAAACTTATACCAAAAGGATTTATTAAAAAGATAACATTTAAGTTATCTTTTTTTCATAGTATTAATAAGGTGATTATATGAATTCACTATTACTTTCGTTATTTGCAAGTTTATCTACCTTAATTGGTTTAATATTTATTAAATGTAATAGCAAAAAAGTAATAAGTTATTCTTTTGCTTTTGCAAGTGGAGTAATGATATCTGTATCTTTATTTGATTTGATTCCAGAATCATTTTATAAATTATCCTTTTATTTTAAAATATTTCCTAATATATTAATTGTTTTAATTTTTATTGTATTTGGCGTTATAATTTCTATGTTAATTGATAAATATATAACAGTTGATAATAATATATATAGAGTAGGGATAATTAGTATGATTGCAATTATTATACATAATATTCCTGAGGGGATTGCAACATTTGTCGCTTGTAATATTGATATTAAGTTAGGAATTACACTAGCAACGTCTATTGCGCTTCATAATATTCCAGAAGGAGTAATAGTAGCACTTCCAATATATTACTCTACTAATTCATTTAAAAGGGCATTTATATATACTTTTATGGCTGGATTTTCAGAATTTGCCGGTTCTTTAGTAGCATTGTTCTTTTTAAAAGATTATATAAATAATTTTTTTATTGGCATAATACTTTCTATAATCGCTGGAATAATGATACAAGTTTCAATTTATGAATTAATTCCTAATTTCATAAAAGAAAAGAGTAGAAGAGTAGTGGGATATTTTATGGTAGGCTTTATAATTATGTTAATTAGTATATTTGTAATTTAAAAAGGACAAAATTGTCCTTTTTAAATGGGTTTAATCACAATCATTATTTTTTGAAGAATTGTCATCACAATTATTTTCAAAACCTATTGTATTTTTGTTTGAATTTCTAACATTACTCTTTTCATTATTTCTATTATTATTGTTACTATTTCTGTTAGATTGATTTAAACTATTTTTTAGGTTGTTATTTGATTGTTTATTGTTATTATTTCTTTTCATAATTCCACCACCCAGTAGTATTATTTACAAGAAGAGCATAAGTATGTATTAAATATTATAACCAAATATTACCATATGTTTTATGAATATAATTATTTATAATATATATACTAAAGAGTAGCACTACTTTTATATAAATCCAAAATAATTTTTGTTAGGTAACATAATATATATTATACGAAGTAATAAATTGTAGTGAAATAAGATAGTTATCAATCTTAAATTACCTTATAAAATAAGATATTTTCTAATTATATTTATTTATTTTTAATTTTAATAAATATTATTATTTAATAATTATTTTCTGAAAACATTTGATAATATATTTTTAATTAATTATATAAAACTATTATTATTTTATATAATTTAAAGTTTATTATTTAAATAAAGTTGAATAATTATCAATCTAGTTAATTAAAAAAACTTTAATAATATGTTATTCTTCTTCTACACTACCACTTCTATTATATTAAAAAAATAATAGGGGAAGTGATTATAAAAAAAATACCTTATTTAAATTAAGATATTTTTCTTGATTGTATTTCAGCTATTTTAGCAAATACTTCAGATGCATTTTCATCATTTAATTTAGAGTAGTTTAATTCTTTTAGGGCTTGATCTCTTAATGAATTAAGTTCCATTGTACGAGATAACTTCTCTTCCATTTTATGCTCTATTTGATTTACAAATCTTTTATGTGATTCAATTAATTTAGATTTAGAAATCATTGATTTACCACCACTATTGTAAAGTGTCATTGCTGAGAATAAAATACTTTCAAATATAAATTGTTCTTCTTCATTAAATGCAAATTCAAGTGGTTTTACAAATCCAGTTGTCTTTGCCATATAAGCAAGTATATATTTAAGCTCTGGAGCAGTTTCCATTGCTTGTAAATAATTAAGTAAATATTTATATTTTATAAGTTCAGTACCACTTGTATCATCATCTAAATCTTCTTTCATTATAGATATTATATTATCAAGTAAATCTTTTCTTTCCTTATCTAAACCATTAAATAAATCTTTTGTATCTACGTTTGCTATTGTATTTGTTTCAACCAAACTATTAAGTTTTGCCTCAACATTTAATATATAATCCGTATTTACTTTAATGTTATCAATCTCTTCAGGTGATTTGATATCAAGTAAATTAAGTAATAGTACCTTTTTATCTTTTGGCCATTTATTAATGTCATCTAGTTCAAGATAATTATATATCATTTGTCTAGATACACCTAAAAATTTAGCTAATTTAACTTTTGATATTCCAAGTTCATGTAGTATTTCGTTTAATCTATCCATATATTAGCCTCCCTATTATTAATTTTAAGGAATTTATCGAAAAATGTCAAGTAGTGTAAACTATAAATACCATAGTTTTTTACCATTTTTTCTTACTTCTTTAATTATTCCGCTACCTAAACATTCTTCTTTATCATAAAATACGCAAAGTTGTCCAGGTGTTACACTTTTGACGTGATTATATTTAACAAGAATATCTCCATTATCTAAGTATTCTAATTCTACATCATTGTCTTGTTGTCTGTATCTAAATTTTGCAGTACATTTATCTAGTTTTTTCTCCCCTATCCAATTTACTTGATCAACAACACATGAATCACTAAATAAATATTCTTCGTCTTCTTTACTAGATACATATAAAATATTTTTGTTTAAATCTTTTCCAACTACATAACTTCTATTTTTGTTTCCACCTAAATTAAGGCCTCTTCTTTGTCCTATTGTATAGTACATTAAACCGATATGATCACCTATAACTTCATTCGTTTCAATTTCAACAATTTTACCTGGTATATTTGGTAGATAGTTTTGTAAAAAGTTTTTAAAGTTTCTTTCACCTATAAAACATATTCCTGTTGAGTCTTTTTTCTTAGCAGTTATTAAATCATATTCTTCTGCAATTTTTCTAACCATCGGTTTTTCTAAATCACCAACTGGAAATAAGACATTTTCTAATTGCTCATGTGATAATTGCGCTAAAAAGTATGTTTGATCTTTATTATTGTCTACTCCTCTTAAAAGTTTTCCGTCTTTAATTCTTGCATAGTGACCTGTTGCTATAAAGTCAGCTCCAAGTTCTCTTGCTTTTTTAGCAAACATATCAAATTTTATATATTTATTACACATAACATCTGGATTTGGAGTTCTACCTTTTTTTAGCTCATCTAAAAAGTATGTAAATACATAATCCCAGTATTCTTTTACAAAATCAACTCTATAAAGTGGTATATTTAATTTTTCACATACCTTAACAGCATCGTTATAATCTTGTTCTTGAGGACATATATTTTCATCTAATGTAGGATTGCCTAGAATATCATTATTTAATGCGGCATCCCAGTTTCTCATAAATAGTCCTATTACTTCATATCCTTCATTTTTAAGCCTAATAGCAGCAACACTACTATCTACTCCTCCACTTATTCCAACAACAACTTTTTTCATAAAAATCACCGATAATATTATACCATAAAAAAAGATATATTGTTTATATCTTTAATAAAACAGTAATCTTATTTAATAAAAATGGAAATAAAATTGATTCATATATTATATTTATAAATATTGTTACTACTGATATTAGTAATATTTTAACATATTTATTTGGAATTAGTTTATAATTAGTATTTTTATTAAAAATACAATATATTAAATTATTTGATATTTTAATAGCATATAATGTTATTAAGGTATAGATAAGTATATTTATAATTTGTAGTGGTAAGACATATATTATAGCAAGTAGTACTCCTTTTGTTTTATATGAAAGAATAAAAGATGATATTGTGAATCCTATAATAAAAATTTTTGTAAAAAACATAAATAGAATAATTGGAATTCCTATTATAGAAATACCTAAAAGCCAAATTAAAATAATAAAACCTATATTACTAATTAGTAATGACATTATCGATGATTTTATATTAAAGTCGTTAATATTATTTATAAATCCTTTTATATGTTCGACAACTTCTACTTTATCGTTTGATGAGATTGTTGTTATAAAAAGTGATCCACTTATTATTCCAATCAATGATAAACCAAATAAGAATATTATAATTTTTTTATTGTTTATTGCTCCATATTTTAGTTTAGTTAGCACGTTAATCACCTAACTAATTATATTAAAAAAATAATTATATATTCCTTTTTTTGAATATTTATATTATAATTATAGTGGTGATGGTATGAAGAAGAAAAAAATTAATGTTCAAAAGTTATTTGCAATAATTGCACTTATTGCAATGTTTGGAATGTTTGCTGCAAGTTGCTTAATGTATATGTAAACTAACAATTGTTAGTTTTTTTTAATGCTTCATTAATACTATTTGATATAACACTACTTAAGCATTTAATATCAAAGTCTATTTCTTTTGGAGTTATCATCATATTATATCCAATAGGTGTTAATACTTCTTTGATAAGTTCTTTAATCTCATATTCTGAAAGTGTTCCAACAAGACCTAGTAGTTGTGATTTATCTTCATCTTTTATATCAATTTTATTTTTTAAATAATTGATTTTTGTTGGACTTACTAATTTATTTATTGGATTATTTATAAATTCTTTGTTAAAGGCGTAATTTTTGTGCATGTATTTAATTGTATCTGAGACAATGGTTGGAAGATCAACAACGGTTGGAATACCTAGTGCTATAACTGGAATACCAAGTGTATCAAAGCTTAATTCTTTTCTACTATTTCCTACTCCACTTCCAGGTGATATTCCTGTGTTTGTAATTTGAATTGTCTTATTAACTCTATCAATTGAAGATGATGCTAATGCATCAATTACTATAATAAAGTCAGGTTTAACGCTATCTATTGCATTTTTAATTAAGTCTTTTGTCTCTATTCCTGTTGTTCCACTAACACCTGGAATAAATGCTGATATAATTCTATATTCAGGATCTAGCATATTTAATAAATATAAGTGCCTTGTAATTGTAATATTTTCAATTACTTTAGGTCCTAAAGAGTCAGGTGTTGACTCCTTATTACCTAGTCCAATAATTAAACAATTTTCATTTTTTTTAGTTGTGCTACTAATTATTTCTTTTAAATGTTTTGTAAGCGTTAATTCTAAGTTAGCTCTATTATCCTTATCAGTTACATCGCTAAATTCTATTGTAATATATCGACCTATTTTTTTATTTAATTTTAATGCATCACTATCATTTAATTCAACATTTAAAACTTTAATTCCTTCAACTTCTTCACTAAAATCATTTTTAAAATTATCATCTTTATCAATTATTAAATCGGTTCTTAAATTATATTTTTTTAAATCTACGCTATGTTTCATAATTTCACCCATTATTATTTTAAACACATATGATAAATTTATTATTTTATCTTGATTTTTTTATATTTATTTGCTAAAATATAGAAGACTTATGACTTGGAGGTGAGAATTATGCCAAATATGAAAAATGCTAAAAAAGCCGTAAAAACATCTGAAAAAAGAAGAATAAATAATAATAACACATATAAAGCAAGTGTTAAAACTGCTATTAAAAATACAGAAAGAGCTATTCTAGCAAAAGACAAAGATAAAGCTTTAGAAAATCTTAAAGTTACTATTAAAAGATTAGATAAGGCTGCAGCAGCTGGTGTTGTTAAAGATAATTATGTAGCTCGTAACAAATCAAGATTAACTCTTAAAGTTAATGCAATGAAGTAATTTTTACTTCTTTTTTTTTAGCATTAATGCTATAATTATTCTAGGTGATTCTATGAAGATAATTAAAGATTTTATAATAAGTATATTTTTAATAACAATAATATATTGCTTATTTAACTATTCTAATCAAATAATGCAATATGTAATGATAAATATTGTATATAGGGGTGAAGTTTTAGATAAAATAGAAAATGTTTATTTTAAACAAAATGATTATGGTTATGTTCAATTAACTGATAATTATCATCCAAAAAATAAACAAGACATATTAAACCTTTTTTATACAGCTTTAAATAAAGGATACGATGAATTGACTTTCTATTGTGCTGTTGAATATGAAAGTTGTATTGAAGATGTAAATGATATTGCAGCTAGTGAAACAGTTTTATCATATATAAATAATTTTGTATCAACATATAATAGTTATAATAAGATTTACATAAATGTAAATAATTTTGGAAGAATAAACGTTAGTATAAATAAAATATATAATGATGATGAAATAAAAAAGATAAATGAGAAAATTGATTTAGTATATAACGAGATAATTAATGATAAGATGAGTGATTTAGATAAAATTAAAGCCGTGCATGATTATATTATAAATCATACTGTCTATGATGAAGAACGTGCTAATGAGATAAAAAACAATATTGAAAGCAATGAAATTCATTCTTCTAATACAGCATTTGGCCCTCTTTTTACAGGAAAAGCAATATGTGGTGGTTATACAGATACAATGGCTTTATTCTTAGATAAAATGGGATTGCCTAATATTAAAGTATCTAGTAAAAATCATATCTGGAATGCGGTTTATTTAAATGGAAAATGGCTACATTTAGATTTAACTTGGGATGATCCTGTTGTAATTAATGGGCCTAATACATTAACATATAATTATTATTTATTAACTAGTGAGGAACTTTCAAATAAAGCTGATAACCAACATAGTTATGATTTAAATGTATTTAGTGAACTTACAAAATAAAACTAGAATTAAAATTCTAGTTTTTTATATAGTTAATTGCCTCTTTAAAAGTAGATACTTTATATATTTTTATTTTATAATTATGTTTTTCTTTTTCTTTTATAGCTTCTTCATAATTATTAACTGGGCATAAGAATATATCCATTTTATTATCTACAGCTCCTTTTAATTTATATTTAATGCCACCTATTTCACCTACGTTTCCATCTTCATCAATAGTTCCTGTACCAGCTATTTTTAAATTATTAGTTAAATTAGTGTTCATTATTTTACTATAAATTGCAAGTGCAAGCATAAGCCCTCCAGATGGGCCTTTTTCATTATCTTTAAATTTAATTAATACTTCTGGGTTAGTTTTTAAATCATATACATTTGAAAATATTAAACCAATTAATAGTTCATTATTCATTTTGAAAATTTTAGCATATCTTTTATATTTAATCCCATTATTTATTACATCTAAGTATACTATGTCACCATTTTGTTTACTTTGTATATAATTTTTTATTTCTTCTTTTTTATATATTTTTTTATTATCTATAGCCTCTATTTCATCACCAATTTTTAAATCTGTTTGGGCATTTTCTAATATGTATACTACAAATGTTTTTTGTTTTTTAACTTCTAACTTTTTATTTGAATATTTAAATGCTGTAATTAATGCATTAGATTCAGATGCATTTAGATTTATTAAATCGCTTATTTCTGCATCATTATTTGTTTTATATTCTTCTTTTTTAATAATATCCCAATATGGATTAATAACGGCAATACTAAGCGTTAATGGAGTTGCTTTAATACTTCTGACATATGTCATATTTAAACTCCCAATATTACCAGCATTTTTAACATTTACCCTATCATTTATATCAATAACACCTCCAGGGGTATTTATTGTATAAGGAAGTTCTATATTAATAAGAACTAATAAGATAATAAATACTATAAATATTATTTTCCTTTTTGTCATTTTTAAAAAATTTATTAACATATTTAGATATCACCTTCTAATATAATTATAATATAAAAAGTATATTTTAGGAGAAACATATGAAAAATTTTAAAAATATTCTTATAATATCTTTTCTTTTATTTATTCTATTACAAATATTTATTAATATATCTAAAATACATGAAATTATCTTTTTTTCTTATAAAATATTTATAGATAATATAGTTCCAAATTTATTTCCTTTTTTAGTTATATCAAATATTCTTGTAAATTATGGATTTGTCGATATAATTTCTAAATTGTTTAATCCTATTATGAAAAAAGTATTTAATATTGATGGTGCTGCTTCATTTGTTTTTTTTATGAGCTTTTTAACTGGATTTCCTAGCAATGCTAAATATACTAAAGATTTATTAACTAAAAACTTAATTAGCTCAACTAGTGCCACTAAAATACTTACATTCACTCATTTTTCAAATCCTTTATTTATTATTGGAAATGTTTCGCTACTTATAAGTAAAAAAGCAGCATATACAATTTTATTTGCGCATTTTTTAGGAAATGTACTAATTGGATTATTATTTAGGAATTGTTATATAGAAAAAGCAAATTGTAATCTTGATAAAAAGTCTAAATTATTATTTGGTGAGGCCTTATCAAATAGTGTTAAAGGAACTATTGATACATTGCTTTTAATATATGGCACAATGACATTTTTTTTAATCATATCATGCATTTTATCAAGTATATTGAATTTAAATCAATTAAATAATTGTTTGATGTCAGGTATTATGGAATTTACGCAAGGTATTAAATATACAAGTTTATTAAATATTGATTATAAATTTAAAACAGTTTTAATAGGAATGTTTATTTCTTTTGGCGGACTTAGTGTACATGCTCAAATATTAAGTATTATAGCTAATACTAACATTTTATATAAGCCTTTTTTCCTTGCAAGAATTATTCATTCATTTATAACTGGTTTTATAATATATCTTATTATATAAAAAAAGAAAAGCTTTTATGCTTTTCTATGCAGCTGATGGACATATTTTATCTCCATCAGATAAAACTAAGTCTTTTATATTTGTACCATTATATGTTACATTACTTAAACTATATTTACATATATATTCTCTTGCCTCAACATATAAATCAACAGAATTAGCAATGCTTCCGTTTTGATCAAATATATTTCCTTCTTTAACACCTATATTAGTTGTTTGACCTACTATATTTGACCAGTAATTACCGGTTTTGTTAAATGTAAGTCCATTAGGCGCTAAACCATTTTCAAAGCCAACATAAAAGCCCTTTAATGCTTCTTTACTAGCTATATTATTAGTTTGATACCACCAATAATAATTGCTGCTTGAAAGGTTTGTATCATTATAATTTAATAATAATGAATAATATCCATTTTGATATGATTGAATGATTTGTCTTTTTTCTTTTTCTGATAAAGAACTAATTGATAAATCTTGAATTATGTCATCTTTGCCCATTGTCATTTTAAATGCAGGAAGTGATACTAATGATGAAAATGTATTTGCATTTGTATTTTTTATAAAATTATTGAAATCATTACCAAAAAAATTGTTTTTTGTTTGTCGGAATAATTTAACAAATAATCCTCTAACTTTGTTATTAGTATCATCAATTGCTGTAAGATTTGTATCAACACCACTAATTGTAACAATTGTATTTTCTAAAGTGCTATTTAAATTAATTGTTGTATCTGCTCTATTATATGTTTTTATAATGTGAAACCCAAAGTCTTCATTGTTAAGTAATTTTGAAATTACAGGAATAGTTATTTTAATTAAAGAATCATCTTTTGAAGTAAGCGCTGTTGATGTTTCATCTATATCAACATTTAGCTTTCCAAAATAACTAGAATTATCTATTTGAAGAATATAATCCCCATATTTTATTGTCTTATTACCTGGATCAACAAGTAAATTTTTAACTGTTCCATCACTATATGTAAATGTTATACATGATAAACCACATGTTGATAGGCTTCTTAAATCTTTATTATTTAAATCATCGTATATATATTTTGTCATTATTCCTTGTTTATTTAATAGTGTTGTTTTGACATCACCACTTAAATAAACCTCTTTAAGAGATAAGACTAACTGTAATAATACAATTGAAATTGTTGATACAAGTATAAACGAAACTGCAACTTCTATAAGCGTAAAGCCTTTATTATTCTTCATATGTCCTCCTATTAATTAACTGCCAAGGCAGCATATGTATTATTTTTATATTCAATAATAACTCTTTTTCTTTGATTAATTTCTATACTATCTAAGTTTATAATAAACTTTTTAAAACTATTGTTAAATATATTTTGATCATAATCATTATTTTTTAAATCATTTTGTAAATTATTTATATTATTACCAACATATATAATATGATTAGCATCTATTTCACTAATTATAATTTCACATAATTCTGTTTCTGATATATTCCATGAACCAATTGTGCAATTACCATTTAGTAAAACATAACCTTTGGTAGAATTATTTAAATAATTATCAAGATCACTTGTTCCACTATTTTCTAAAAAATTACTAATTACCTTACCATTATATAAACCTTCTATTGTATTATATTTAAAACTATTATCATAAGATCTTTTAACATTAGCAAATTGTATAAATAGAAAAACTAATGCGCCCAAAATGATTGTTGATGCAATTAACGTCTCAATTAGCATAAAACCTTTATTTTTCACTAATTTCACCTCATTTATAAATAGTTGATGTAGTATTAAAATATTTAATATTAGAACTACACCAGTCAAAATCAGGCTCAGATCCAGCACCAAATATTTTTGTTAAATCAATTAATAATATATTATCAACATATATAGTATTGGCACCAGTTGAATTTATAATATCAAATGTATAAGTACCTGATGTTTCAACTGTAAATAAAGAACTAACATTATTCCATTTTTTTGCTTTTAATGTACTGAATGATGTATTTATATAATTATTATCATTCATATGTAAATTTATATTTCCATTTTCAGCTTTATTTAAATATATATATAAATCAGCATAATATATGTGATTTGCTACTAATTGAATTGTTTTATTAACGGTTTTTTCTTGATTGTCTGATGTTATAAATTTTAATGAATTATTACCACTTTTTTTAAATGTCTGATTGATGCTTACTTGATTAGTATTTGTTGTATTCCAACTATTTAATCCATTTTCAAAGCCACTATTTGAAACTAAATTAAATAATGTATAAGCGTTAAGTTCAGATATATCTTTACCTATTCCAACTGATGCATATGTATCATCATTAAATTCAACTATTAATCTATATTGATACTTTTTTTTGTAATTTGGAAGTGTTTTAATAAAACGCTTAAATTTTTTACTTACCGCTATATTTGAAATGTTTTCTTTTAATGTTGATATATCTTTGTTTACAAACAACATTGTTTTAATATTCTCTTGTGTGACTAATGATGAACATAGTGTTGTTGCATAAGCACAATTTGTTATATCAAGATATGTATTATCTGCTAAATTAGTAATCATTTCTTGATAACCAACTTTTTCTAAATATTTAGCAATATTATTAGCATGATATAAACCTTCTATTGTATTATATTTAAAACTTACATTATAAGATTTCTTTATATTTGTAAGTTGAACATACAAAAAAACAAGTGTTCCTAATACTAAAGTAGATACTATTAGTGTTTCAAAAAGCATAAAGCCAGAATTTTTTTTCATAAAGTAACTCCTTTTTATTGTCTTTATTCTAAATTTATTATATAATACTTTTAGAATAAATGCTAGTCAAAAATAAAAAAATGACTAAAGGGGATGAAAAAAATGTTAAAAAAATACGACTTTGATAAAATGCCTGTTGTTGAAATAGTTAATGATATTCTAGTTGACGCAAGCAAAAAAGGTGCAAGTGATATTCACTTCGATCCACATGAAGAATTTATGAAAATTAGAATTCGTATAGATGGCGCTTTACAAGACTATGCTGAAATTCCAAATGCTGTAAAGAAAAACTTAGTAACTCGTGTTAAAATATTAGCAGGAATGAACATTACTGAATCAAGATTACCTCAAGATGGTGCTATTAAGCAAAATATTCAAGATGTATCTTTAGATCTTCGTGTTTCTTGTCTACCTACTATTAATGGTGAAAAGATAGTTATTCGTATCTTAGACTATTCAATGAGTTCTAGTGGTCTTGAAGCATTAGGTTTTAGTGATAAAAACTATGAAAAGATTATGAAGATGATTAGTTTACCAAATGGAATTATCTTAGTTACTGGTGCTACTGGTTCTGGTAAATCAACTACTGTTTACTCTATTCTTCAAAAAATGAATAAAGAAGATGTAAATATTATTACAGTTGAAGACCCTATAGAAATGAACATTGAAGGTGTTAACCAAGTTCAAACAAATAGTGAAATTGGTCTTACATTTGCAAGTGCTCTACGTTCTATCTTACGTCAAGACCCAAACGTTATAATGGTTGGAGAAATACGTGATACAGAAACAGCTAAGATTGCAGTTCGTGCTTCTATTACAGGACACATTGTATTATCTACAATACATACAAACAACTCACTTAATACAATTGAAAGACTTTTAGATATGGATGTTGAAAGATACCTACTTTCAAGTGCATTGACTGGAATCATTTCTCAAAAATTAGCTCGTAGACTTTGCCCTAAATGTAGAAAGAAAAAACCTACTAATGAATATGAAAAAGAATTATTTAAAAAAGTACTTCATCAAGATGTAAATGAAATATATACAGCTGAGGGATGTGAAGAATGCGGAAATGGTTATTCAGGACGTATTGCTTTACAAGAAGTATTACTTGTTAATCAAGAAATTAAAGATGCAATTAGTAGTAATATGAGAAAAGAAGACTTAAGACATTTAGTTTATAGATCAGATGTTACTACTCTACTTCAAGATGGTTTAGAGAAAGTTGTTAATGGCGATACTACTTTTGAAGAAGTTCTTAAATTAATTGAACTTGATAATGATGATCCTAAGGAAAATGATGATAACTTACAAACTGCTTTAAAATTTACAAAAATAGCTCAAGAATCAGTTGATGATATATCAAAACCAACATTTAATGAAATGCCAAAGTATGAAGAAGTTAAACAAGAACCAGTTGTAGAAAAAACAATAGAAGTTAAACCAACTCCTATTGAAGAAAAAATACAACCTACTACTGATGATTGGTCAATGCCTGATATTAAATTAAATGAAGAAAAGGAAGAAGTAAAAGCTGAAGTAAAAGAAGAAAAAGCCTTAGAAAAAGAAGAAAAAACAGAATCAAAAAAATATTCTTATTCAGATATTGATGACGATGATGATTTAATGAATATGGAATTTTAAAAAGAGGAATAAATCCTCTTTTTTTAATTGTCTAATATAAATAATTCTAAAGCTATATTTTTATTAATCATACCGCTTTTAATTTTAATGTCTAAATCTGCTAATTGATATAGTTTTTTAAGTATTATATCTTCATTATACTTTCTTGATTTTTCTAAGGCTTTTTCGATTGTATATTTTTTTTGACCAAGTATTTTCATCATGTCACTAATATTATTTCTTTTTAACGATAATTTTTTTACTTGATACATTAGTCTAAATTGATTAGATAACATTACAATTATTTTAATAGGCTCTTCACCTACTTTTATCATTTCATAGTAGCTTTCTAAAGCTTTATCTTTATTATTTAGTATTATGTTTTCAATTAAATGAAATATATCTATATCTACTGTTTTATGAGTAAGATTAATTATATCATTTCTATTTATTTTTAAGTCATCACACTTATATGTCTTAATTTTATTTATTTCTTGATTTAATAGATTCAAATTATTTCCAACGCGGCTGATTAAAAATCTAATATCATTTGAATCTATTTGATAATTACCAAACATTTCTTTAACAATACTATTTATATCAAAATTTGAATTGAATTCAATTACATTTCCTTTTTCTTTTATAAGTGATACTATTTTTTTTCTATTATCAAGTGTTTCACTATTTATTATAAAAACTAATGTAGTGTTTTTATTTGGATTATTTATATAATTTTCTAAATATTTAATATCATCTCTTTTTTTTGATAATGTTGTGAATATATAACTATTATCTATTATAATTAATCTAGAAGTAGAAAATAATGACATACTATTTGCATCATCTACAATATCATTTAATTTAATATTATCCATATCATAAAAAGATATATCATTAATATCAAAATGACTTTTTATTTTATCTAATTCTTTTTTTATTAAATATTCTTCAATTCCATATAGTAAATAAATCATATCATCACCTACTTAATTATAAAATCTTATTTTGAAAGCTCATATTTTTTAAAATTATTTGACTTTATATATTTTGATCCTATATTCCAAATTGCTTCTACATCTTTTAGACTATTTATATAAAGAAGTTCATCTTTTATATCTTTACTAAGTAAGGAATGCGCTATTGCCTCACAATTCTTATTACTTATTACTGATACAGCATTTTTACCCTTTATATAGCTTGATATACATTTGCCTTTTGCCTTTATAACTTTTGTAACTTTTAAATCATCAATTGGATCAGGCAATCCTATATAAAATTCATCATTACTAAGTAAAATAGTATTATCCATATTGATTATATATTTATTATAATGGTTTATATTTAAATAATCACTTACTAAATTATTTAAATATTCTTCTTTATCATCCATTATTAATTCATTATTTTTAATATATATATCTTCTATATCATTAAATGCTTTATTTGGGCTATTTAATGCCCATATTTTAATAATTACTGTCTCGTTGTTATATTTATATATTTTGGTGTATTCGCGTAAAAAAAGCATATTTAAACACAAAAAAACAATTATTATAAATAAAATAGAATATATTATAGTATTAATTATAGTTCTTTTATTCATAATATCACCAATTTAATTATAACAAAAAAAGAGTATAAAATAAACTCTATTTTAAATTCTTCATATCTATTAATATTACATCAGATCCTATTGTTTTTATTTGATTAAATCTAACTTCTACTTCTTTTGAACTTGGTATTACATTAAATTTAGTTCTTTGTATTATAAATGAAATTATATTTCCACTATCAGAAATAACTACATCTATAATTTTCCCTATTTTCTTACCATCAGATAAATTAATAATATCTTTGTCTTGAAGTAAGCTTAATCTCATGATATCACCTATTAAATAATATTCATAATATCATTTTTTTTATCTTTTCAATGGAATTTTTTTCTAATCTCGATATTTGAGCTTGACTTATTCCAATTTCACTAGCAAGTTCTAATTGTGTTTTTCCAGTAATATAACGTTCTAATAAAATATATTGCTCTTTTGTTTTAAGTTTTTTTAAGGCTTCTTTTAAGGCAATTTTTGTATCATTATCATAGTATTCTTTATTATCTTCTAATTGATCAGACAAATAAATTGTATCACCACCATCATTATAAATTGGTTCAAACATACTTATTGTATCTTTCATAGAATCAACTGCTTCAATAACTTCTAACTCTGATATATTTAAATTTTCAGCGATTTCACCTGAATTTGGTTCTCTACCTAGTATATTAGTTAATTCTTCTCGTGCTTTTAATACTTTATATGCAGTATCTTTTATACTTCTAGATATTCTAAGTGATGAATTATCCCTTAAATATCTTCTTATTTCACCTAATATCATTGGAACAGCGTATGTTGAGAATTTTACTTCATGCGATAGATCAAAATTATCTATTGCTTTAATTAATCCAATACATCCTACTTGAAATAAGTCATCCATATTATCCCTATTATTATATTTTTTGAGTATCGATAAGACTAATTTTAAATTTCCATTTATAAGTTCTTCTTTAGCATTTATATCACCATTTTGATACTTCTTAAATAAATCAATCATTTCCTCATGACTTAATACTTTTAAATTTGATGTATTAACATTTGATATTTCAACTTTGCTCAAATAAAAAATCTCCTTTCACTTTATTATGCGTAAAAGAAGACTTTTTATTCAATTAAAATATTTGTGTTTTATCAGAGTTATTAATGCGTTCAATTAAATCTAGATGAGAAGACGCTAATGTATATTTTTGAGGAGCATAAAAAATATATCTACTTTTTAGTTCTGTTAATGTAATTGGTTTATTAAGTTTATACAAATGTTTAATATGATAAGCATATTCATATTTCATATGATTATTAAATTCCCTATTTCCAATGCCATTTTCATCAATTTTATCTGGATATTTAACAACATTATCTATAACCATTATATATTTCAAACATGATGTATTTGATTCATATACATACATCTTATTTATATCTTTAATTAAATAACTTCTAAATTCATAATTTTTTAATTGATTTTCTATTTTATTTGTATGTTCAGGTTTTATACTAATTAATACATCCATAAAATCACCTAGTTAATTATATCAAAAAAAGAGTATTTAATCTACTCTTTTTAACTAATCCAAATTTTCTTAATTTGGCATCTAACACCTTGACCCCAAGTATCATCACTAGGTGATTTACTTACAAATAATGTTTCAGTTATTTTCAAGTCTTTTCCAACAAATTCTGTTAATGGGAAGTCTACTTGAACATTTGTAACTGATTTTTTTACTCCATAATTACCTGTAGAATATGAAGTATAGTTATATGGTGTTTTAGTGATTGGAGTTACGCCATCAGCGGAAAGTGTAAAGCGTACTTGTGTTGTTCTTGTTTCAGGAAGATATTGATAAGTTGCATTTGTACCACTAAGTGTTTGAGCATCAAATAATATATGTAATTGCTTTGTGCCATCAACTACATTTATTCCAACTTTTGATGCTATAAAAGAATTATATACAAGATCTTCTCTTCCATTAGTCCAACGATCATAACCAGAATATATATCAGCATCACGGAAAGAATAGCTTGAACCACTAAATTCATCAAAATAGGTCTTACTATAAGAGCCTAAGCTATAAACTGTTCCATCCCATTCAGCATCAAAATACATTGCATTTACCCATGTTGCTCCACTTAATACTTGAATATATTTTGTTTCAGGATTATATCTTATATTTGCGGTTGAAAGAATTTTTTCATCTGTGCATGCACTATTATCTTGTGAATTAGTATTTTCATTTGGTAAATTATCATTATTACCACTGCCATTACCGCCTTGATTATCATCTTCACAATATTTTGTTTCAGATGCTTTGGCAGTACCTTCACTATATAATACACTGTAACCATTTATACAAAAGTGTCCTTCTGTTACTACTTTTTTATTAATATCAAAGTCTAGGTATGAATATGTTGGAAGTGTTCCTTTAGCTTTTATTTTACTAAATTCTTCAGTATCTACATTACTTGTAAATGTATGTTTAGCCTCTGTTACATTTATACCTTTATTATTATCTAGGTCATATAATACTGCTGCATTATTAGCGGCCTCTACATAGCCTTCTACACTTCTATATGCAGCTGATCTTTTAGTTTTTTCTATTATTCCAGCAATTATTGGAAATGCTATTAAAGCTACTACTGCAAGTACTACTATTACGGCTAAAAGTTCTATTAGTGTGAATCCTTTATTCTTCATATATACCTCCTATTATTACATTATCAATTATACATTTCATTATTATTAAAGTCAATAATGCTAATAGGATGAAAATTTACTTAAAAAAAATACCTTTTATAGGTATTTTTTGATTTTATCATATTCACTAGATTTAATATTTGTTTTATTTAGTTCTTCAAATAGTTTCTTTTGCTCACGAGATAATTTTTTAGGTATTTCAACTTCTAAGATTACATACATATCACCTATATGTGATGAGTTAGGTCTCTTAACGCCTTTACCTCTAAGTCTTTGTTTATCATTTGTTTTAGATCCTGCAGGTATTGTTAAAGTTACAGGTCCATAAATAGTTGGAATATCTAACTTACAACCTAGTACTGCTTGTGTTACTGTAATTGGAACAACTAAATAAATATCATCTTCATCTCTTTTAAATATAGGATGTTCTTTTACATTAAATTCAATATAAACATCTCCATTAGGTCCACCATTAACTCCGGCTTCACCTTTACCAGCAAGTCTTAATCTTAAACCTGTATCAACACCTGCAGGTATTTTAACGTCTAATGTTTTATTATTAACAACTCTGCCTGTTCCTCTACATTTAGAACAAGTTGAATCAAATGTAACACCCTTTCCACCACATCTTGTACATGTTGTTTTAGTCATAAATGTACCAAATAAGGTGCTTTGTTGTCTAGAAACTTGACCAGTTCCATTACAGTCAGGGCATCTTTTTTCACCCTTACCACCTTTACCATGGCAATCAGGGCATTCTTCTGAGACATCTATATTAATTGATTTAGAACAACCAAATATTGCTTCTTCAAACGTAAGATTCATACGCATTAATGTATCATCACCACGTCTTGGTCTATTTTTATTTTGACTTCTATTGAATCCGAATCCAGATCCAAATAAATCTCCAAAGATATCAGAAAAATCAAAATCACCAAAATCGAATCCTTGTGCGCCATTACCACCAAAGCCATTATTTTCAAAAGCAGCATGACCAAATTGATCATATTGTTGTCTTTTATTTGAATCAGATAGTACTGCATATGCTTCTTGTGCTTCTTTAAATTTTTCTGCAGCATCAGGTTCTTTAGAAACATCAGGGTGATACTTCTTGGCAAGTTTACGGAATGCTGATTTTATCTCCGCATCTGTTGCATTCTTACCAACGCCTAAGACTTCATAATAGTCTTTTTTATTCATATTGTTACTCCTTTCGATGCTTATATTAAACTTTTTAACTCTTCTACTTTATCTTTAAATACTTTTAAAGCATCATTAATTGTATCAGGTTTAGTCATATCAATACCTGTTTTCTTTAGTATATTTAAAGGGTAATCAGAACCGCCACTTGCTAAGAAATCAAGATAGTTTTCAAGTGCATGTTCCTTGCCATTTAATATATCAGTAGCTATTTTAATAGCACATGATAATCCGGTTGCATATTTATATACATAAAATGAAGTATAAAAATGAGGAATTCTTGCCCATTCATATCTAATTAAGTCATCACTTACTACATTATCTCCATAATATAATTTATTTAACTCAAAGTAAGTACTAGAAAATTCTTCTTCTGTAAGAGCAATACCTTTATCCTCTTTTTCATGCATAATACGCTCAAATTCAGCAAACATAGTTTGTCTATAGATGGTTGTTCTAATTTTTTCTAACAAATCAGTTAAATAGTATATTTTTTCTTCACGAGTTTTTGCATTTCTATATAAATATTCATTTAATAATATTTCATTTGTAGTTGATGCTATCTCGGCTAAGAAGATTGCATAATTATGATTTACATAATTTTGTTTTAATTTAGAATAATATGAGTGCATTGAGTGACCTAATTCATGTGCCATTGTACTTACTGAATCAAAGTTATCAGTATAATTAAGTAATACATATGGATATGAGTCATAGCATCCCCAGCTATAAGCACCTGATTTTTTACCAACATTTGGATATATATCTATCCAATGCTCATCAAATGCTTTTTGAAGGTCACATAAATATCTATCTCCAAGTGGTCTTAGAGCATCAAAAACTAATTTTTTACCTTCATCAAATGGGATATTTAAATCTATTTTATCAGTCAAATCTACATACATATCATACATATGAAGTTCATCTAAATTTAAGATTTTTTTCTTTAATGCCATATATTCATACATTGTAGGTAAATTATTATGAACAGACTCTATTAAATTATCATATACACTTATATCAATATTATCTTCAAATAAACTTTGTTTAATAGGACTTTCAAATCCTCTAACCTTTGATGAGAAGAAATTTTCTTTTATATTACCTTTAAGGCATGCAGCAATTGTATTTTTAAGTCCTTTAAAATAGTTATACATAGCATTAAAGGCATCAATTCTAACTCTTCTATCTTTACTATTCATGTATTTAGAATAATTAGCATGAGTAAGTTCTACATCAACACCATTTTCATCTTTAATGGTACCTAGGTTAACATCTGTATTATCAATATTATTAAATGCATCGTCCCCTGTACCCATTGCATTAGATGCGAGTGTTATAATCTCTTCTTCTTTTTCACTTAAAATATAAGGTTTATTTCTAAATAACTGTTCTAAATCAAAACTATATTCTTTAAGTCTAGAGTCTTCTTCAATATATTTTTTAATAACACTATATTCACACTTTAATATCTCAGGTGTTATAAATGTTGTTTTTTCTGATATATCGTTAAGAAGTTTTTCTGTTTCCATAAAAAGCGCTTGTGATTTAGAGTTTGTTGTATCTGAATCATAATTCATGTGACTATAGCAATATAATTTTTCTACCTCTCTAGATAACTTATCATTTGCTTGATAAAAATTATATAATGAGTCACTTGAATCACATATATGTCCTTTAAATTTTAAAACATCATCTAACAAACTTAATATATTGTTTTTAATCTCATCAATACTCATATCAAGCATTGCATCTAAATTCCATTTAAAACTGCTGTCTACTTCATTTCTTAAACGTTCTTTCATGTTTTACCCTTTCTATTTAATAATCAAGAAGTTCTAGGTATACTAGAACTTCATCTAATCAATTATTTTTCAGTGTATTCTGCATCAATTGTATCATCTTTTTTATCTGATGATTCAGTATTGTTTTGTGCTTCTTGTTGTTGTTTAGCAATATCTTCATAAACTTTTTGCGCAAATGCCATAGCTGTTTCTTGTAGAGCATCTTTTTTAGTTTTAATATCATCAATATTACCTTTTTCTAATGCTTCTTTTAAGTCTTTTATTTGACCTTCAGCTTTTTCTTTATCTTTACTATCTACTTTATCTCCTAAATCTTTTAGTGATTTTTCAGTTTGGTTAAATAATTGTTCTGCTT
>JAFUZI010000097.1 GCA_017476705.1 Bacilli bacterium | reverse complement strand
TGATGGCGGTGTAGACTTTTCCATTCATCCATATGATGAAAACATGTGCAAAGCATGGTATAGAGGTGTCTTAACAGATACCAGATATGCAGATGGCACGTGTCTTCGCACTGACTGGATTGCTTTCGTAGGTAATCTAGAAGAGTGTCTAAATTTCATGTGGAAGAATATAGACATGGATTGCGTATAGACTTGAAAGGATATATAGTCTTAAATACAATATGAGTACTGTGAGCATATTGTATGGAGTTATCAAGTAATTTCACAGTATTTTTAATAAATATTTAATATGAAAGAAAAGAACAAAAACATATTAAATATAGTCTTCTACATAGGAATGCTATTAGTAGTATTCCTATGTGGAATACTGGTCCAAAAGTGCTTTGGACAGAAAGAAGTAATCTATGAAAATGGATTACATAATGGGTTTGAAATAGAGCCCAAAGTAGGTGATACTATAGATATTAACATATCAAGTATCACAACTCTGGTTTATGAACCAGAGAATAAACTAAATTATTTTATCTATCACGATGATGACCAAAATGTTTGGGGTGCATATATAGTGATAGATGATAATACAAGAGATTACATTCTACAATGTAATCCAGAAGATAGAATATCTATCGTATATAGAAAATTAAAAACAGATTTAATATACGATAGATAATAGTAATTAACAATTAAAACTCAGCCACAATGAGGATAACAGGGTTGGTAAAAGATTATGACTACATCAATGTGTAGCATAGCAGACTTAATGAATTGTCTGCTATGGGAAGACGTAAGATGTATAAAATCTACATTATTGCATCCCGATGATTGGGATAGCAATATAGAATTAGATTTTATGGATAAAAACAGAGTTGTTGTATTCAATTGGCATATGGGATATGCTGAAGAATATGTAGGCTCTGAAAGTATAATTTCTGAATACAAAAAGTGGTATGAAGAAATACGATAAAACTGAAGAGATTTCTTGCATAGAAGAATTAATTATGGCTTTTCTATGCGAGAAAGACGTAGAATTAATAGATGGTGAAGTCCTTCCACCAGAATGGTGGAATGGCAAACTATCTATGCATTTTATTCAACCTGATAAGGTTGAAATAAGAAATTGTAAAGGCGGATATGGTGAAATATACAAAGCACCACAAAGCCTTATAGAAAAATATGCTTCTGAATATGAATTAGCAGAAGCAGAAGATTTGATACAATATGAAAAAGAAGAATAATAATTTATACAATATTCTTATCGTTACCATATTAACGGTAGCGATAGGAATATTGTTATGTATAACTATAGGGTTAGTAATAACCCTAATAAAAACAGGAGGAATAATATGTTAATAGTCTGTTTAACTGCAGTATTTTTCTTACTTTTATCTTGTTATCTAATTTATAGATTAGAAAGATACATAGAGTTAAAGAATAAATACAATAAGCAGATAGTAGATTACCTTGCATTTAAATATCTTAAAGATAAATCTAAAGCATTAGATTTATTAGGAGAATTTAAATCATTTGGTAATAAAAATCCAGACTATAATCTTATTTATGATATAACAAAAGACATCAATAAAAAAGATTATTATTTGGACGAAAAGCAACAGTATCTACTATCAAAACATAGGTTTGAAAACTATGAATTAGTGGATATATTATAATGTCAAAATAAAGTGTAGGGGAAGTTTTAAAAAATGAAACTTTTAAATTCTTAAGTTGAAAACTGATACGGCTCTTGGATTGAAAGGCTTGAGAATCATTCACGTTATTTTTATAACCTACACTTTTATAGATATTATCCTGCTGTGGTTATAGATTTATACATAGGTATAGATAGCAGTAAAACTCATTTGTATACTATATATTTTATATTTATTTCTATCTTCATAATAAAGTATAATGTGTTAGTTCTTTCAATTAACTATAACTAATTGAAAGTTTTTATTTAGTTATTAACAATTAAAACAATTTAAAATAATGATAAACATAATAAACATAATAAAGAAAATAAATACAAACAAAAAGAAGGATAAAATATATTATTCGCCAATGTTTGGCGATATTAAATTTGTTCAAATAAAAAACAACATTATTGAATGTGTTAGTCTTAGAGGAAAAGCAAGTTTTTTATTTGACGAATATGGCAGATATTTATCTGAAAAAGGTCAAAGAGTTATTCTTAAAAATAAATGTTCTTTATTCCCAGATTCTGAAAAGAATTGGGAAAAATACAAATAATTAATATTATGACAGACTATATATTATGTGCATTAGGCATAATAGCATTATATTATGCCTTTAGAATAAAAACTGAAAGTAAAAATGACAGTAAATTTGAAGATATTTTATTATTTTCAATATCTTTCCTATTGAGATTATCTTTTATTACTTTTGGTTTACTATGTATAAATTATTCTGGTATTATATCAGAAATATTAAATTAAAGAAAAACAATCTATGGAAATATTTTTTAAAAAACTATTTAATAATAACAAAAAACAAACTAATGAAACTGAACAAAAATATCATAATTACTTTATGATAGAACTTAATAAAACTACTAATATTGTAACATATATTCATATAGTAAATAAACCGAAAAAAACACCATATGGATATTCAATTACAATGGATAGACATAAAAAGAAAATATGTTCAGTTAAACCCTTAACTAAAAATAAAACAGAGAATATATTAATGAATTGCAGCAGGAATAAATATTACAAGGATGTAACTGCGATGGATTGGTTATCGGTAAAAAATATTCTTGCAAAGATTTAATAAATTCTTTGTTTAAAACTAGAGAAAAGGAGAGGGACAAGTACCCAAAGACTAAATCTCCATTAAAAAAATGTATTTAAAATTAAATAAAACTTTATACTGAATACTTCTTGTAAGTGTTTTAGTTTTTATTTTTTTTTATTTCATATTTTGTTTCAAATGCACGTTGAGAAACGTTCATTAGTACTTTATTTTTAAAATAATTTTTGTTCAAAAAAAATCATGTTGAGAAACATTAATGCTGACCATAAGTGCCTAAACAATTATATTATCTCTCATTCTGTGAAAGTTAATGAGACGTTTTGTAATTGGGCACTTATGGTCTTCTTTTCTCTAGTTTTAATCAAAAAAGTATAAAATAATAAAAACTCAAGTTTAAGAGGATAAAATGAACACAGAAAATAATGGTAAAAAATCATCATCCAAAACCACAAAAATTAGTGGTAATTAGAAACAACAAAATCACAGTATTTAAAAGTAATTTAGAGACACGTAATATTAGACATATTTGTAATATATTAGAGTGTCTAAACAATTTAGAAAGTATTATAGAATATTGTGAAAAATACCCATTAACTCTTAAACCATTTCTAATAGAAAATATTAAAAAAAGAAAAAAGGGAGGCATAAAATGGAATTAACACCTTATCAAGAAACAATAGTAAATCTTGAAACACAGTTACAAACTGCAATGACTGTAAGAAAATTGCAAGTGAATTGTTTAGAACTTGCAAAACAGTTATTCGGAAAAGAAGACTTTACATATAAAAATACATTAGAGTCTATAAAATTATCACAGAAAAATATAACAAAACTAAAAAGAAATTTAGAAATATTAAAAAAATCAGAAGATAAATGGAACAGCAAATAAATCAAAATCTTATACATAAGACTATTATAAATAATAAATATTACGATATTTATAGAGAAAAACTTATGGAATTATGGAATGAATTTGAGCCAATAAATACACATTATACACAAGCAAATGATCCTGAAATACGCTTTTCTTCTACTAACGATATTTTAGTTAGAAATCATTATGCACCCAATCAAAAAATTACAGTAGAGTGCGATCTTATATATCGTGATTTTTTTAATAGTGAAGATGAAGCAGAATTAAAAAAACTTAAAAAAATCATTACTAAAAATGATTTATACACTTATCATGATAAAGCAATAACCTATGTAACTATAGATTTTGAAAATTGGTTAAATGGTACATATAGAACAGTGCCAGCAAAATTTCTAATATCCAGAATAAATGAAAAATTAAAAGAAATAAAAAAAGTACAGAAAAAATAATATGGAAAATATACCACTAACAAAAAGAGAAGAGGCATATCTAAAAATGATAAAACCTCAACACGGAGTATTGTATTTAAAATCAGCACCAGGGCGTGCAAAATCAGCAATATTAGCCACTCTTGCCAAGAAACTTGGATGGCAATATATTGATTTAAGATTAGCACAATTAGACCCAATTGCTGTAGGAATGTTTCCGTCTACAGAAATGGTAAAGTATGGTGATTCTACTATAAAAGTTATGGATTTTGTAACACCAAAATGGGCATTAGACGCTAATACAAAACCTACTTTAATTAATTTTGATGAGTTGAACAGAGCACCTGAAGATGTATTAAAAGCAGCAATGCAAATATTTAATGAGCGTGCTATAGGTACACAATTTAAATTTAATAATAATGTATATATGGCAGCAACAGGTAATTTAGGTTCTGAAGATGCTACTGATGTTAATGATTTAGATAGTGCATTAAATGGTAGATTAATCCACGTTACACATAATCTAAAATATACAGAATGGATAGATTGGGGTAAAGGTATAATACACCCAACCATTCTACAATATCATGAATATAATAAAGGATCTAAATTATTCGAATCTTTTGAAAAAGATAAAAATAATAATGCTCAAGTACTTAATAAAGAGGCATATGCTTCACCAAGAACTTGGCATTTTCTATCTGAATATATTCAAACAAATTATGGTAAAGATGCTGATATTAGACTTTGGTTAAAAGATATTTCAAATGTTGCTAAATATTATATTGGACAACAAAATGCTATTGATTTTATAAAATTCTGTCAGTTAATTTCAGAATTAACATTAGATGATGTTAAGCAAATGAGTCCAAGAACTGAAGCAAAATTAACTCAGTATAGAAATAATAAATCACAATATGTATTCATGAATATTATAAATCAACTTGAAAATATAAAAGATGAAAATGAATTTTCTTCTATTACTCAAGCTGAAGCACAAAATATAAATAAATTCTTTACATATTGTACTAAAGAACAAGTAGCAGCAGCATTACAAGAAATTAAATCTAATTTCAGTCCTTTAAAAGATAAAACTGGTATTATAAATAACATCAATATTATATTTAAAGGACATGCTGACATATTAAATAAACTTACTGAATATGCAATTAAACAGTGATAATAAACCCATAATTAAAATCCCTATAAATGATATAATATCAGATGCTTATCTTCACTTTTGTGATATAAAAGATTTTTCACATATATGTAAAAATTTATGTATAGATATATATTATTATAATTATATACCTAATAAAAAAATTGTATATTTCATATCTAAAGAAGAAGATTTAAATCATTCTGCAGGACAAATAGATTATTTTGGATTAAATTATCTAAACCCATTTATAGTTATTTCAACTATGGAAAAAAGACAAACAAAACAAACAATATCTAAATATTTTGATTGGATTGAAGATAAAGAAGGATTATCTTTATTCAAACCCAGAAAAAATGATTATTTAAAAGACCTTCTTAATTTAAGTATAGGAAGTACTGAAATAACACTAGATAAAGTATTTAGAATTGTTGATAATACTGTATTAAGCCTATGATACCTACAGATATAAAAAATAGATTTGAAAATTTGATTATATTTATGCTTACAAATACTAATTTATCACCATATGCAAATATATTAGCAAGATGTAATATATATGAAACTGAAGAATTAAATACTATGGGCATACGTATAAATCATAAGAATCTTGAGTTATACTACAACAAAGAATATCTCAAATCTTTATCCAATAATCAACTAATATTTATTCTAATTCATGAAATGTACCACATAATGCTTCACCATCCACAAAGAGAAATAAACACTGCAAATCATTATATTGCTAATTTAGTAAAAGATGCTATAATAAATGATAGTATTATAAATGACTCTGCTCTAATGCAATGTTGTGAAAAGCCTGTGGATGAAAATAATAATCTTAGAGTAGTTACAACAGAAAAATTAGAAAATGAATTAAATGTTAAATATAATGGAATAAAGATTTTTGAAGATATGTATTTATGGTATAAACATAATCAAAAATTACAACAACAACCTTCACAATATTTTAAACCTGGAAATGGTAATGGGACTATTCCTATTATAGGACAAGTTGGATTTGATACTCATTTACAACATCAATGTACTGAAATAGAAGCACAAATGATGAAAGAAGAATTAATAAATGAGATTAAATCTAAAGGCAATTTACCAGCAGGTTTAGAAAAAGCACTTAAACTTGAATTTGAAAAACAACCTGACTATCTTAAAATTATTAAGAAAGTAATATCAAATCATTTACTTCATGGTATTAAAAAGAAAACATTTTCACGTCCTCATATATATGGAATTGAAGGATTGAAAGGTAATATTTATAGACAATTTCAAATAAATTGTATTTTAGATACATCTGGCTCAATGTCTGATGAAGTTAATTTTGTACTTGGATTTTTATATAAAAATAAAGTCATTGTACGTCTAATACAATGTGATGCAGAAGTCCAAAGTATAGAATTAATTAAAAATACTAAAAAGATTATAGATACTAAAATTAAAGGTTATGGTGGAACTATACTCCAACCAGCAATAGATAATATTGCACAAGATAAAAATGCAAAAAAGTATTGTAATCTTATATTGACAGATGGTTATACAGATACATTAGATTTTAGAAATATAAATAGACCTACTCTAATTATTAGTACTGAAGTAAAATGCCCTATAAAAAATGATAATAACAGAGTAAAACAAATAATAATAAAACATTAAAATGGGTAATTATACAGTTGCTTTTAAATTGAAAGATGGTTCTATAAAAACTGCAGATATTGGATATAAAGTTAAAGAAATTTTAGATACATGTTATCAAGATATTGTGTGCATCGTGATAAATGTTCCGAAAGTGCAAAGTATGGAATTTTGCAACTTGCCAGAATTATCTGAAGTTATTATAGAAAGTAATACTTTTATAGAATCCTATGCGTTTTTAAAATGTCCAAAATTAGAACAAGTTACAATGAAAGATGGTTGTAAAGTAACTATACACTCTTCTGCATTTTTAGAATGTGATGAATTAAAGTATATTATAGGATGTCCTATGAATATAAAAGTAGGAAATTTTTATTTAGTAAATAATTAATTTAATAATTAAAAAAACGTCAAAAATAATGAAAAGTTTAACAAAGATAAGCAATGCTATTATAGCAGTAAAAGAAGTAAAAAGTACAAAACCTGAATTATTAAATGGTCAAGTATTAATTCCATCTAAATTGATAAATGGACAATATGCAAATAGATTATTATGTTCTCAAAGTGAGAAAGAATATATATTAGATTTTGCTAATGTTTTACCAGGAGTTGAAATACCAAAAGTAAATTCTAGAATAATAGTATCTAAAGATAATATTAAAAGTTTTATAGATGTTATAACAGATACATATAACGCAACTAATAAGAAAAATGCAAACTTATCCAAATAGTAATCAAGTACTATTTGAGTTACCTACAGGGGCAGGCAAGACAAAAAGGGCTTTAGATTATCTCATATCTAAAAATTGTAAAAAACCTTTAATTGTCTTGCCCCGAAAGGTACTTGAAAGTAATTGGAATGCTGAAATAAAAAAATGGGGATATGACAATATTATTAAACCAATTTATATTCAATATGCTTCTTTTATAAAACCTCAAAAATGGATTGCACAATCTTTTGATTCTGTGGCTTTTGATGAATGCTTTAAAGGTGATGTAGAAATACTTACAAATTCTGGATTTAAACAATTTAAAGATTTACAAGAAGATGATTTAATTGGACAATGGGAAAATGGTAAAATAGAATTTGTAAAACCTATAAGACTAATCAAAAAACAATATAAAGGCAAAATTGTAAAACAACATATAGGCAGAAATAGATATGTCTATATGACTCCAAATCATCAACAAGTTTATTGTACAAAATATAATCCTGAATGGAGAACTAAATCTATTATAAATTTTTCTAAATCTGGTAAGAATGTGTATATTCCAGTTTCTGGAAATATACATAATGAGGATTCTTCTATACTTACTAATATTGAAAAATTGTTAATAGCAATTCAAGCAGATGGTACTTTACAAAGACATCAGATAAATGAATCTGTATATTCTATACAGCTAACTAGACAAAGAAAAATAGAAAGATTTCTATCTATTACTAAAGATATGCAAGGCATTTTAGAAATAAAATCAAATAGACCTAATAGTAGAAGATGGATGGTCAAATTACCTAAAGGAGATGCTAAATTACTAAAAACTCATTTTGATTTAACTGCAATGTCTTTAGAAAAAGCCTCTTCTTTTATAGAAGAAATATCAAAATGGGATGGTTCTGTTACAAATAATACTGTTTATTACAGTTCTATCATTAAAGAAAATGTAGATTTTGTACAAGCAGTTGCTACTTTATGCGGATATACTACATTACAATCTATAGAAGAAGATAATAGACAGCCTCAGTATAAAACTGTATATAGATTATATATGAGAAAACAAGACAAAATGTCTATGCAAAATAAACATAGAGAATTATTAGATTATGACGACTATGTTTATTGTGTAGAAGTCCCTTCTCATAAAATAGTCATTAGATCTGAAGGTAAAGTCATTATTTCTGGAAATTGTCATCATCTATCAGAAAGATGTATTCAAGTATTAGATAAAACATTTGCAATATGGTCAATTGTACCTGTAGTTTTATTATCTGCAACTGTAAAATATGAACAAAAGCAAATTTGGAAAGGCCTATTCAGACATTTACAAATAGTACAAGATACTTTACAAAATGCAGTATCAGAAGGTGCTTTACCTACTCCAACAATATGTTATATCAGTTGCGAATTATCTGAAGAACAATATGCTAAATATTTAACTATGAATGGTAAATGTAAGTATCTAAAATATAAAATGAAATTCAATCCTGATTTAGAAAAAGCATATTTGTTTAATTGCAAAAAACGTAATATGTGGTTAGCTAAACAAAAAACTGATATTGTTAAAGAGATTATAAAAATATATCAAGATAGACGTTCTTTAACTTTTTGTGCAGATATTAAACACTGCGAAGAAGTAAATCCTTTATCAAATATAACAAGCAAGAATAAAAATTCTGTTAAAATTTTAGAAGATTTTAATAATAAAAAAATTAATCATATTACTGCTTGTTCTATGCTTGATGAAGGTTGTAATTTAACAGAATGCCAATTAGGTATTTTTGCCTACTTAACTATATCAAATAGACTTACAATTCAAAGATTTGGTCGACTATTAAGACATTCAAAACCAATCATTTATATTATTTATTTTAAAGATACAAGAGATGAAGAAATAAAAGAAGATTTAGAAAAAAAGTTTAACAATATTGCTATATCAAAATATTATACTCAAGAATTTATTATGAATTATTTAACAAAAAAGAAAGGGCAAAAATCAAATGAATGATGCAGATAAAGAACTTCTTGAGAAGTATAAATTAACTGAATTTACTTTCTCAATTATTCAAAAAAGTAAAGATACAAACTACATGAAAATACTCCAAAATTTAGTAAGATTGGGGTATTTGACTTCTGCAGGCTTTCTCACTAAAAAAGGAGAATCTATAATTGATAAATATACTAAAGGGAGTTTTAAATACTCTGAAGAAGATATGGAAGAACTAACTAAGATAGTTAGAAATTTGTATCCTACAGGCATTAAACCAGGAAGCAACAAACCCTGGAGAGGCACTGAAAAAGAAGTATTAAAAAAACTCTATTCTGTGATGAAACAATTCCCCGATATAACAGGCGAAGAAGTTATAAATGCTGTTAAAAAATATTTAAATACTGGAGAATCTCAATATAGAAGAACTTTACCTTATTTTATAGAAAAGTATGGTGAATCCGACTTGTATACATATATACAAGAAATAAGAGAATCTGGTAATAATATTTATAATAATGACACTGACGATGATGGAGGACATTGGCTATGAGCAATATTATTGATACTACTTTAAATATAATAGACCAAAATAAACTTAATGCTGAAACAGGTATATATAATTGTATCCCTTGTCCATTACCTACATTTTCTAAAGATTTTGTAGGACTTGAGCAAAAAAGATTAGGAGTTATTACTGGTTCAGATAAATCATCAAAAACACAATTTACTAATTTTCTTGGAGTATTTACAGTATTAGACTATATAAAGAAAAATCCTAAAATAGATGCTAAAATTCTTTATTTTGCACTTGAAGAATCTGAAGATATGATAGTGTCAAGATACATATTATATTTATTAAAAATTAAATATGGTATAATATGCAATTATAGAGAATTAATGTCTATTACTTCTACAATAGGATCTAATATTTATAATATTGTAAAGTCTCAACAAATGCGAGAAGAGTTAGATTTTTTCAATCAGCATGTACATATAAGTAAAACTGATGATGTTGAAAAAATATTAACTAAATGTAAAGCATTTGCAGAAAATAATGGTAAATACGATTCTAACAATAATTATATTCCTGATAATCCTGGATTATATAAAATAGTTATAATAGATCATGTTAGTTTAATTGCTCCACTATATGGAAAATCTCTTTATGAATCTATTAAAACTCTATTCCATAGACTTATAACATTTAGAGATGCTTATAATTTTACATTTTTAGTAGTACAACAGCAATCTGCTACTGGAGAAAGTTTAGAAGCAAAAAAAGCTGATGAAGTTATGCCAACTAAAGCAACTCTTGCAGATTATAGAAGTTCTTCTAATGATGTAAATTTTATGATTGGTATATTCAATCCAACTAAAGTATCTAAAGATCAATGCTATGGCTATGTTATAAGAGAAGGTAATCAAGAAGTGTTAGGAGATAATGCAAGATTTATTAAAATGATGGTACAAAGACAAGGACCTTCTGGAGGTAAAATTGGATTATATACTGATGGTCCAAATGCTTATTTTGAAGAACTTCCTAGTATTCGTGATACAGAAAATCTTGGTAAATTATATGCTAAAATGAGAGCTGAAAAAGCTCCTAAAACAAATAAATCTAATAATCCTCAAATAGGGCAATCTAGATTCGCATTTATGGCAAGATTATTAAGATCTGTTTCTTTGACTAAAAATCGTAAATCTTACTCTGTAAATTGGGATTTACCTAATATGCCAGAAGTTATAGAGGTGGATAATAATTTCCTAATGCGTAAAAATTGTCTATCTCAAAATCCTTGTAAATTATGTTGGTTTATGGATAAATGTTCTTCTAATATACCTTGTTCTCCAACCACTTTTTGGGATCCTGTTGATTTGGAGGATATTCAAAAAGTCTATGGAAAAGATATAGAAATAAAGGATTTTACTATAACTAAAGATAATCAATTAGTTAGAACTACATACTTAAAAGAGCATGGAAACAAGAAAAAATCCAATAACAAAAAAACAGAAGATGCTATCGGATTTAAATTCTCTGACAAAGACCCAAATGTTGAACAATGTAAGTCTGGAAGTTAATACTATTTCACAACCTATAGAATTTGAAAGATTAAAAGAACATACTGAAATATCATGCGTATTTGACTCTATATGGTCAGATTATGATGTTAGTTGGCTGATTTTCTGGATAATTAAAAATAAATTTAATTTTTTTGAAAAGAAAAATGTAGCTTATTGTCTTATAGATAAAGAAAATATTGTAAATTTGCTTTCCATTATCGTTAAGATTGTAAAAACAAATAAATTAGAAGTTTCTGAACAAGGGTTGCCTGAAATTTCTGAAGGTTATAGAAAACCTTATGATTTAACATATGTTGAAAAATTAAAGTTTTTCTATAATTCTGTTCGTCCTTACATAAATAAAGATAATGGAAAATTTAATCAATTTTTAATAACTTTTATAACACATGAAAAAAATGGATAAGAAAACCGAAAAAGACAGTAGTAATAAACTTGCTGTCCTAACTAAAAAAGAGTTAGTAGATGCAATTGCAGATCAACTTCCTTTAATGAAAAAAACTGAAATTCAAACAGTTTTAGAAACGGCTTGCAATGAAATAGTTAAAGGAGTTTATTCTAATAAAAAAGTAACTATAAGAACATTTGGAACATTCCTTCCAGTTAAAAGAAAATCTAGATTTGGCCGTATGTTCAACAGTAGTAAAAATATTAGAATACCAGCAAGAAGACAATTTGTTTTTAAACCTTCATCAATAATTAAAAATATAGATTAACCATGTCTCAATTTGCAATTATATTAGGACGTTCAGGATCTGGTAAATCAACGTCTATAAAGAATTTAGATCCATCAACAACTTTTGTTATTAACTGTTTAGGCAAAACTTTACCTTTTAGAAATAGTTTAAATATGTATAACAAAGAAGCAGGTAATTATGCAAAAACTTATAAATATGATAATATTTTAAAGTGGTTAGATCATATAGATAAAACTTTAACTAGTATAACTACTTGTGTTATCGAGGATAGTACTTTTATCATGCGTGAAGAGTTTTTTGACAGGGCTCTCGAACGAGGATATGATAAAATTGTTAAGTTTTTTACTTAACCTATTGCAGTTTTCAGAATTTTTTGTAATTTTGCAAAAAATATTAAAAGAATATGAGCAAATTTACAAAAGCAGAAAAAGTTATTATAATGAATAAAATTTTCAATTTAGTCAATAATAATTATTCAGCCAGGGAAATATCTGAATACTTAAATATTTCTATGTCTACAGTGTATAGATGCTGTAATGAAATGAATATAAAAATACCTAATCATCATAATATTTTAAAATTTGATAATACTGTATTTGATAATATAGATACAGAAGAAAAAGCATATTGGCTAGGGTTTTTATATGCAGATGGAAATGTTGGATTGAAAAACAATGTAATAACTTTGACTCTTGCAGAAAAAGATAGAGAACATATACAAAAATTTAATGCGTTTTTGAAAAATGGTGGTAAAATATATAGTAAAAAATGTGGTAAATACAAATCTTGCTCTTTAAGTGTTTGCAACAAATACTTTAGAGAAAGACTAATATCATTAGGATGTATTCCGCAAAAATCTTTAGTTTTACAATTTCCTAATTTATCTATATTTCAAGATTCTAATCTTGTATATGATTTTATACGAGGGTATGTAGATGGTGACGGGTGTTTAACTTTCTCTAGATGTGGCAGATTAAGTATTAATATACTGGGAACTAAAGAATTTTTAAATGGCATACTTTCTATATTTCCAAATCTTTTTACTTTACACAAATTAAAACGATTAAAATCTAATGTTTGGATTTTAAGAAATTGTGGGAAAAATGCAGATTTTGTATCTACAAAACTCTATAAAAATGCAAATATATATTTAGAAAGAAAATACAATAGATTTGTCGTATTATGCAGAAATGTATAATATTATTATAGGGCAAAAACGGTGAAGGCTGAGATGTTAATACCGTGCTAACTTATTAAATTGCGAAAGGTTAATAAGTAGTGTAGAGCGTAGGTTTTGAATAAATATAATAAACCCAAGAGTGTCCTAAATCTGACCAGATAATGCTGAAGATTAAAATGTACGCCGAACTTATTTGAAGTGAAAAATAAGAATGCAAAGATAAAAAACTATGCAGTTAACAAAATTGAAATATAATGAACTCGCTGACCATTTTAGAAAAATTATAAATAAAGCAAGATCTTTACGAGATAATTTACATATTTATATGCTAATCCATGATGAAAATATAGAATCTGATGGTTCTATAATAGGTAAAAAAGTTGCTACTGTTGGTAAATTACTAGATAAACAATATGACCCATTAGCATCAGTAACTATTACTTTATATTGCGAACCTCAATATAATGAAGATGGTACTGTTTCTCAATATGGATTCTATACTAAGGAACAAAAAGTTAATGGAATACCTGTACCAGCAAAATCACCAGATGGTATGTTTGAAGACTCTTATATACCTAATGATTTAGCACTTGTTAATCAAAAAATAGATGAATATTACGGAATAAAATAACATTTAATTAAAAATAAAAAATAAGTAAATAAAATGACAAGAAAAGAAATCCAACATTTAAAAGTACAAAGTCTTAGAACTTGGGCAAAACAGTTAAAATCTGTAATAAAAAAACAAAATGCTTTAGACGCTAAAATTAAAAGTTTAGAAGATGAAAAAGCAGTTCTAAATAAACAAGTTGAAGCATATAATTCTTTAGTTGAAAGTACATTTGGGCAAGAATTTGTAGGACTTTCTATTAATGATTTAGTAATTATGCAAAGAGTAGAAGGTGCAGATATTATTACACTTAACCCTAAGTATATAATAACTGAAGAGATTAAAAATACTAATAAAGATGGTAAAGTTACAACAAAAACAAAATATTACTTTAACCTTCAAGAAGATGTCCAATTGGAATCAACTAGAGAAAAGGATACAGATGAGCAGCCACTTACCGAAACTCCAAAAGAAGAAATCTCTAATGAATCAGACAATCTTCCAGTTGTAGAGGAAGTAGTTGGTGATATTGAAGACGATAATCCATTTGATTCTAATGATTTAGTAGACAGTTTATAAAAAATAATATTATTTAATAACAACAAAAAATTAATTTCTAGACATGAGACAAATCACAAAAAGAACAGAAGAACAACAAGCAGTTCAACTTTATGCAGGAATAGGACAATTCCAATTTATGGCAGTTAATCCAACTGCAGCAGAAATAGAAAATTTATTTGGATATAAACCAGAAAAAGAGCCTGTTTATGTAACAAAAAATGATAAAGGCGTAGTTACAGACATACGTCTGGCATTTTATGGAAAGTTATATAATGAAGATAAATCTATAGCAGTAAATCACAATTTTTCTTTGTTCTTGAAAAGACAATTAAAAGAAAATGATCCTTCTCAAAGAGATATAAAAGGACATAAATTTATGTATATTGACCGCTTTGGAAATACTACTTGGGAAGTTAAAGATATTCAACCTATAATAGGTAGAAAATTTGACTATAATAACTGCCATATAGCATTTGACGGCGAGCCAGAACTTATAGATTTAATGATTGCTGCTAATGCAGATGTTGATAAACAAATTTGGGACTACAATGAATCTACAAGAACTTATTCTCTTAAGAATAAAGATCTTACTTTAGGTGAAATGTATCTAACTAAGGATGAAATATCTAACCTTTGGAAAGGCAATCTTAATGATATAATTAATTATTTTAAAGGTGCTGTTACTACTAAACAAGCAATAAAGTTGGCTGTTGGTACTAAAGATAATTCTCAATATCCTGTAACTTATGTAAGAGGATTTATCAGTAATAGATCTAATTTTGCTAATGCTATTAAAAGATATGATTCACTTATAAAAAATTCTTGTTCTTCTAAAGAACACTATGTTATGGGAGCATTAAGGCTTCTAGATAGTAACAATTCTGTTACTCCTGACAATAATACTATTCCTACTTCTAATGATGATCTTCCTAATGCTCCAATAGCATCTATTAACAACACTACTGATGATGAAATGCCATTTTAGTTTTGAGAAAAATCACTAAATTTAGTGCAGAAATCAATCTTGATGATTTTTATAGTGGGCAGTATGATATTATCATACTGTCCAACTATTTTGGTATTGATAAATTGCCTGCACTTATAAATAGTCCATTACACACAGATGATAAACCATCTTTTGGATTACAATATTATAATGACAGAGTTTTATGGAAAGATTTTTCCACAAATGAATCTGGAAATATAATATCTTTATTATGCAGAATGTGGAATTTATCATATATAGAAACTGTAACAAGAATAGCAAATGAACTTAATTTAGGTACTGTAAGTAGAGTATCAACTGATTTATCTTATAAGATAAAGCATTCTAATTGTGATATTAGAATTCATTCCATACCATTTCAAGAACAGCATATAAATTATTGGAATAAGTATGGAATTTCTGAAAAACAATGTAAATATGTTAATGTATTTGCTATAGATTATTTTTGGGTAAATAGACAAAGACTAAAATCATCAGACCTTGCTTTTGCTTATGCTGAACCTTATAATAATATCATAAAATATAAAATATATCAACCATACAATACTAAATATAAATGGGTAAATGGCTTTAATTCTAATATTATTTCACTTATAACTAAAATACCAAAAACAGGTAAACATTTAATTATTGCTGCATCTTTAAAAGATGCTTTATGTATATGGTGTAATACCAAAGTTCCTGCTATTGCATTTCAATCAGAAGTGAATAACATCAAGCCTGAGATTGTTACCAACCTTAAACAGAGATTTGATAATGTTTATATATGTTACGATAATGATGAAACAGGGATATTTCAAGCAGATAAAAAAGCAAAAGAATTAAATTTAAATAATATTATTATACCACAATTTGAAGATGGTAAAGACATTTCGGATTATTATGTATATAATCCAACTTTAATGAAAGATTTAATTAAATCTAATTTAATACTATGATACAAAATCAAGAAAATAGAGTATCTAATACATTTGGTTATAATCAACAAACAGGTATTACAATTCCAGAAAGTTCTATGAATTATATTGTAGAACTTTTATCATCTAATTTGTATAATGAACCTATGCAAAGTTTTTTAAGAGAAAGTATATCAAATGCAATAGATGCTAATATAGAAAACAATACACAACAAAATCCTATAATAATTAATTTAAGTGCAAAAGGAGACTATATAGAAATTTCTGATTCTGGAATAGGTATAAATCCTCAAAGATTTAAAGATATATATTTACAATTAGGTTCTTCCACTAAACGTGCCGATAATCAACAAATTGGTGGGTTTGGTTTAGGCAGATTAAGTGCACTTGCCTGCTCTAATAATGTGTTTATAGATACTATTTATTATGACGATACTACTCAAAAATATATTCGTGATGTATACAATATGTATAAACCAAATGTTGGAATACAAATAGAAAATATTATTCATAATTCTGATTGTGATAAACATAAAACAGGAACTACTGTACGAATATATACTACTGTTACTTACCAAAAAGAATCTTATATAAGACAATATATAATTGGACTATTTCCTAAATTATACAAAGATAAAAAAATTGAAATAAACTCAGGTACAGAGGCTAAATTTTATGATCCTGATATAAAGTATTATAAAGAGTTTGATAATTTTACTATTATAGATGCTGATATAAATAGTCTTGAATCTGTATTTATAGGAAATATTCACTATAAAGATGTTAAAAATACTTTTCATACATCTATAGATTATTTAAAACCAGAAACTAGATATGAACCTTATCATAGTATTCCACATTTACATTTAATTCCGAAATTAAATATTGGTGATGTTTCATTCACTCCAAGTAGAGATTCTTTAAGATATGATGATGCTACTGTACAAACTATTAATGATTTATCTAATAAAGTTGCTTATGAAGTATTATCTAAATTAGTAGATTATGAATTCAAATCCTTAGATTTTCTAAAGGATCCTAACAATGCTCTTCGAAGATATTTACTTAATTCTAGAATAAACATTAAAAAAGATGTTATAGTTACTAAAGAATTTCCATATAACAATGTTTCTAAATTTCGCATAAGTATAGATAATGCAAGTAGAGGATTAATTTATAATAAATTTAAATGCTTAACTTGTAATATACTTCCTCATGAGCCGACTCCTAAAATAGCATTTCTAGATTGTGACAATATTCTTGATTATATTTTTAAAAATAATGCAAATATTGTACTTACAAATAGAGTATTAAATGAACCATTCTGCAAAGAAAAAAGTAATCTAATTAAACCTACTATTTTTATAGATATTAAAAAATATAAAAAAGAGGATTTTCATGATAGGAAATACTTACATACATTACTTTCAAATTTGATGAGATACTTACCTGAAGATGTTATAAAATTTGAAAGTAAAGCAGATTTTGATTATGTAAAAGGTAAATCAAGAAGAGCAAATTCTGATGTATTAAAAATTCAATTTTTGGAAAACTCCGATAAAGCAAATTATAATACTTATAATACCAAACTCAGTGATGAATATATTACTGTAGATACAACTAAAGAATATCCTATTATTTTAGCAGAAAATTTAGATACTTCAGGCTGTATAACACTTAGATATTTATATCGTTTTTATAAATCATTATCTCATGATTATGCAACAAAATTATTTCCTAAAGAAATAAGATTTGGAATCTGTTCTACTACATCTTTACTTAAATTAACTACTGAAGGAAAGGCTATAAGTTTAAATAGTTATTTATCTCAAAATAGTTTAACTGTAAATATCATAAGATTGGTAAATAAACACATTAAAGCATTTCATTGTATGAGAAGACCAAATGCAGAATTAGTACGTTTTTTGTATAAAATATACGAAATTAAAAATGTAGATAATATAATCATGCTTTCTAATATAGCTGTAAATGCTCCAATGATGTGTAATTCTGCTGTATATGATTACATAGATTGTAACCAATTAGACTATAAAAAGTTTAATGATATTTTACCATTGTTAAAAGATTTGATTTATAATAAGTGTGTTTTAAGCTTATATCAACATGAATTAGTTAAATATTATATACCAAAATTTTCTCACATAAAATTAACAAATTATGGAAGATAGATATAGAAAAAAAGTAAGAATTGATAAAGAAACTTCATCTATAACTGTAGTACTTGAAGACAATTATTGGTGTGCTATAGATATAAATGATGAATTTAAAGATAGGGTAATGGCTACAGATTCTGTAGCAAAATTAAATGATTTGTTTTCACAAATATCCTTATATAAAGATGTCGTTAGTAAGTAAATATATGTTAAATATTCCAGAATGGGAATATGTAAATTTAGATGCTATGAGTTACTCCAGAGTATCTAAATTTATGAAAGGTGGTATAGAAGCAGTATTAACTCCAGTAGAAGTATCTAAATCTATATCTTTTGGTTCTCTTGTAGATGTACTTATAACACAACCTGAAGAAAAGTTTAATGATTTATATCATGTAAGTGAAGAAAATATTACATTTAGTTCCAAAGAATTAGAAATTGTAACTAAATGTTATGAACTTTCTGAACATACAACTGATTATAAACAACTTGATAGTTTGACTATTTCTTCACTTTATGATTTATTGCCAAAAAACTATAAGATTACAACTAGAGAAAAGAGGATAGCAGAACTCCTTCAAGCCAAATACAATTATTACGTAACAACTATTGGAAAAACTATTATATCAAAAGATACTTTTGAAGATGCTAAACAATGTGCTGTATTACTAAAAAATAAACTAAAAAGTTTAGTAGATCCTACACATGAAATAGAAACATTTTATCAAGCAAAATTTCTTCAAAATCTTGATGGAATTGACTATAAATGCATGTTTGATGTGCTAATTATAGACAATGCAGATAAAATAATTTATCCGATAGATATTAAAACATCCTACAGAGACGAGAAAGATTTTCTCAATCCATATGCATATTTTAATTATTATGTACAGGCTGAAATGTACACTGATATTTTAACTAAAGTTGTAGAAAATGCTCCAGAATTATCTGATTATTGGATACATAATTTTCAATTTTTAGTTATAAATAGAGCAAATAAAAAGCCTATGTTTTGGACACATGATAAACGAAAAGGTAAAGAAATTTTACCTAATTATAAAGAATATGCAAAACGCTTATTAAAGATTCTGGAATTAAATTCTAATTTACCAGAAATGTTAAATGAAACTCAATGTAAAGAAATATTATTAAAATAATGAAAAAACAGACAGTAAAAATAAAATATTCTAACCCAGATACTCCTAGATTACAAGAAATTAAACAAGGAGATTGCATAGATTTATACATAGATAGTATAGATGAAATAACTAATGAATACTTCAAAGTTTCTTTTGGAGTTGCTATGAAATTGCCTAAAGGTTATATTGCTAAAATATATCCTCGTTCATCTACTTATAAACGTTTTCATTTGCTTTTATCTAATTCCATCGGCATTATAGATAACTCTTATTCAGGAGATAATGATGTATGGAGAGGCATATTTGTCAGAACAAATAAGAAGACAAAATTGCCAGGAAAAGGCGATAGAATAGCACAGTTTGAAATTGTTCCTTCTATGAAGATGAAAACTTGGAGGAAATTAGTCCATCTGCTTTCCTCTAGTTTTAACTTTAAGGAAGTAGATCATTTAGATAGTAAATCAAGAGGAGGTTTTGGTTCAACAGGAAAATAAATGATTATGCAAAATATACTAATAGACATATTTCTAGTATCGTTAATACTAATAATATTAATGATATTTATATTTATGATACGAAGCCATCAACCATCTAAATATAAAACCTATAAATTGATTAAACATAATGATTTACTTTATGTAAAAATTAAATTTGGAAAACGCAAGAAATTTCTATTTTTAATTGACTCTGGAAGTGAAATATCGTTAATAAGTAAAGACTTAGTTAAAGAGTTGAATATTGCTACAAATAAAATGGAACATATTGAAACATTATCAGTTCCAGGCATAAGTTCTCAATTATTTTTACCTATAGATGAATTTTGCAATATTCCAGTAAATTTAAGTGAATTATATGTATTCAATCATATTTTTTATATTACAGAATTACCTATTGCTGGAACATTAGGAATGGATTGGTTATCTAAAAATAAAATACGTATGAATATATATAAAAATAAAATGATGATACCTAAAAAAGTATTAAAAGAATATGATATACGTTGTAACAAATCAAACAGAATTATTTAAAAACAATGTTTTCGAAATCATAACTAAAGAGCAAGCTTTAGATATGGTTTCAAAATGTAGAGTATTGCAATACGACTGTGAAACTACTGGTACTTGTCCAGAAGGAAATTTAGATAAAATTATATGTTTCCAGATGGGAAGTAAAAAATATGATTTTCAAATAGTTGTAGATAATTCTTGTGTTACTCCAGAGTACTTTAAAGAGCCTTTACAAAAAGTTGCTTTAGTAGGACAAAATCTTAAGTTTGATATTAAATTTCTATATAATTATGGTATTATACCAACTAAAGTTTATGATACTATGATTGTAGAACAATTATTATATTTAGGATACCCTGCTGGAGAAATTAAATTCGGTTTAGATTCATTGGTGAAAAGGTATCTACCAAATCAAGAAATGAGTAAAGAGGTTAGAGGACAAATCATATGGAGAGGTTTAGATTTTGAGGTTATTAAATATGCTGCACATGATGTTGAATTACTTGAAGATATTATGTGGAAACAGGTTGCAGAATGTAAGAAAAAGCAATGTTTAAAAGGGGCTGAATTAGAATGTAATTTTGTGCCTGTTATAGCATATTTAGAATGGTGTGGAATTCATTTAGATGAAAATAAATGGAGAGAAAAAATGAAATCAGATTCTGAAAATCTTGAAAAATGTCGTAAAATTCTGGATGATTGGTTAATTGAACAGCCTTTTTCTAAAAATGAAAAAATAAAAACTACTGTAAATTATAAAATTGTAACAGTACCAATG
>JAFUZI010000096.1 GCA_017476705.1 Bacilli bacterium | reverse complement strand
TGGAAACTAATATGACTAATAATGAAATAATGTCTTTATATACAATATTTAAAGATGTAGTAACAAAAAGCGTTGGCAATAATATAGATGATGTAATTGGAATGCAAAAGTTATATTTAAGTGGATATGGAACAATGAATATATATGATACAACTATGAGAATGTATTTATATAATTATGTTTTATATCAAGAATCATTAAATGATGTAGTAGAAGCTATGAAAATTAATTTAGGTTTAGTTGAACCTAAAATGATTAAAGAGTTCTCATTTGATATTGATGAAGAATATGAGGAAAAAGTAATTGGTCAAAGATCAAGCGGAACACCTGTAAATTACGCTAAAAATGCTCAAACTAAATCAAACAATTCAACTAAATCATGTGGAACAAATGAAGAGCTGGGTGCTGATGGTGTATCATGCGTATGCAAATGGGGATATACTAAAGTAAACGGTAAATGTGTTGAAAAAGAAGAAAATAATCAAGCGAATGTAAGTAATAATAAACCAGAAGTAAAAACAAATACATGTGGTGAACATGAAGAAATTGGTGCTGATGGAGTCTCTTGTGCTTGCATATATGGATATACTAGAGAAACGGAAAGTAGTCCATGTGTAAAGAAAACTACTGAAGAGAAAAAAGATGATGTGATTATCGAAGAAGGTAATGATGGAGAAGAATAAAAAAGACTTTAATTAAGTCTTTTTTTTTGATAAAATAATACTAGGTGATATTATGAATAATAAAGCATTTACATTAATAGAAATGATAGCAACTGTAATGATTATTTCACTTTTAACATTATTAGTTGTTCCGGCTGTAATTAATCAAATAACAAACAAAAGAGGAGAAATCGATAATGCCACTAAAAAAATAATATACGAAGCAGCTGAATTATATATGTCAAACAATTCTTCTGAATATCCAAAAATTACAGGGAATAGTTATTGTATTTCTCTTGATAAAATAGTAGAAGCTGGCTTTATTGATGCGCCTATTAAAGATTTTAAAACGGGAAAAGAAATATCAATTTCTAAAAAAATTAATGTAAAAGTAAATTCATATAAAGAATATGATTCATTTAGTATTGTTGATAATTGTTAATATTTAGTTATATTGAAAACTAGTCCCATCATAATCATGTAGCTAAGTAAACTAGAGCCACCATAACTTATAAAGGGAAGAGTAATTCCAGTAATTGGCATAAGTCCAAAAGTCATACCTATATTTTGAATTTGTTGATAAATAAGCATTCCTACAATACCGGCAATGATATATTTATCAACATTTTTTTGTGCATTAATTCCCACATTTATAATCTTTATATCAAAAAATATTATAAGACATAGTAATACAATTGTACCAATAAATCCAAAACAACTAGAAAAAACAGCAAATATAAAATCTGTTTGGGCCTCAGGTATATAAAGATTAATATTAAGACCATGTCCTAAAATACCCGCTGATCCTATTGATGCTACACTATTGATTAACTGATATCCTTCTTTATTAGACCAATCGAGAAGTCTATGTATTCTTAAGAAAAAGTTATTGCCAAATAAATTTATAAATAATTTTTCATTAAAAAAATATAATCCAAGTATAATGGAAATTATAAATATAAAAAGTATTAGTGTAATGATAAACCATCTATATCTAATTTTAGCTACAAATAAAATAGTAATTGCTATTACTAAGTAAATTATAACAACACCGGTATCTGGCTCTAAAAATGTTAAAAAAGAAGGAGGAATTAGTAATAAGATAATTCTAAATAAAAATTTAGCTTCATCCTTAATAGTTGGATTTTTAAATCTATCATTAAAATTAGAACACTCACATGCAAGTAAAATAATAAGTACAATTTTAACAAATTCACTTGGTTGAATAGTACCAATACCTTTGATTTGAATCCAACATTTAGCTTCATTAATAGGACTTGAAAAAAATAAAAGAAAAATTAATGCTATAATGCTTATTATATATAGATAATACCTTGAAATATATATTCTCTTATTTCCAATTTTTAATATAAAATAAATAATAATAAAGCCTATAATATACCAAATAGCTTGTTTAATAAAATAGTAATTCATATCAACTAATAAAATTTCTGATGCATAGATAGTGATAACGCTAATAATAGAAAATATAATTAATATAATTAAAATACTTTTATCTATTTTTCTTATCATATAATCACCAAACATATTTTATAATTATTACTTTTTAATAACAATAAATTCGACAAATAATGATAAAAAAAACAGGTGAAACCTGTTTATAACATTTGATAATTTGAACTATTATAACTATTATTTAAATTATTTTTACTATTAATATAATTTTCAATATTTTGAACCTTTCTTTCTAATTCATCAAGTCTTTTGTCAAAGTCATTCATATCAATACCATTTGTACACTCACTATTAATAATAGTAGGTGGTACATTCATCATCATATTAGGCATCATATTAGGTATAGGTTGATATGGCATACCATAATTTTGATTCATAAATTCACCTCTATCTGATAATAATATATGTAAATATTCATAAAATGTGTTATTATATTGATATGGAAAATATTGATAACAGAAAATTTGAAAAAGAATTAAATAGTAAAGGCATAAAGGTAATTGCTGGTGTTGATGAAGTAGGAAGGGGACCATTAATTGGTCCAGTAGTTGCTTGTTGCTGTGTTTTAAAAGATGGATTTAAACTTGATGGACTTACAGATTCTAAAAAATTAAGCGAGAAAAAAAGAAATGAATTTTATGAATATTTAATAAATAATACAATATATGGCCTAGGTATTATTGGCCCTGATATTATAGATGATGTAAATATATATGAGGCAACAAAACTTGCTATGAAAGAAGCAATAAAAAATGTTGAAAAGCAAATAAAAATAGAGCATGTTTTAATTGATGCAATGCCACTTGATATAGATATTCCAACAACATCTATTATAAAAGGTGATTTGTTAAGTATTACAATATCAGCAGCTAGTGTAATAGCTAAAGTAGTACGTGATAATATGATGATTGAATTAGATAAACTATACCCAATGTATGGGTTTAAATCTCATAAGGGTTATCCTACAAAAAAACATATAGAAGCAATTAATAAATATGGACTTATTGATGGATATAGAAAAACTTATGGTCCTGTTAAGAAAATAATTGAAGAGGGATATATTAATGGAAATAAAAATAGTTAAAGTTGGTTATTTAAAAACAAATTGTTATGTCTTAATAAAAAATAATAAATGTTTAATAATTGATCCAGGTGATGAGGCAAATAAAATTGATGAATTAATTGGTAATAATAAGGTTGTTGGAATAATAATCACACATTATCACAGTGATCATATAGGAGCACTTAATGATTTAAAAGAAAAATATAATGCCTCTGTTTATGATAAATCAAACTTAATAGAAGGAATAAATATAGTTGATGAATTTACATTTGAAGTTTTATATACACCGGGTCATAGAATTGATGCAATAACTATTATATTTAAAAATTATCATATAATGTTTACAGGTGATTTTTTATTTAAAGAATCAATTGGAAGAACTGATTTGGAAACTGGAAATGATATTGAAATGCAAGAATCCATTGATAAGATTAAAACATATAGTGGTAGCTATAAAGTGTTCCCAGGACATGGTGATTCAACAACTTTACAATATGAATTTAATAATAATATTTTTTTAAGATAGTTTACTATCTTTTTTTGTCGTATAAATAAAATATCTAGTTTTGTCGAATCCCACACAATCATTTATTAAAGTGTTAAAGTTATCTTGGGTGTGATAAAAATGAATATATTAACAGAATACAGAAAAGGAATAATGTTTTTTAGAGTTAAAGGATATTTGAATAAAGCTACATATAGAAAATTGGAAGAAGAGATAAATGTTTTAATTAATAATTGTGGAATAAATAACATTGTTATTAATTTAGAAGAAGTAACAAAAATAGATATGAAAGGTATTAGTACTTTATTTCATGTATATGAATGTATAAAAAAATTAAAGGGAAATATATATTTATATCTTGGTAAAAATGAAATAAAAAAAGTATTAAAAAATGTTAGAGTTTTTAATTATATGGATTTAATAGATAGTGAGCTTAATGCATTTGATCTTGTAAAAATATAAGGTGGGGAAATATGAATATATTAGAGTATCAAAATTTAATTTATAGTATAGCTAAAAAGTTTTCCGGATATAATTCAAAAGAAGATTTATACCAAGCAGGTTATATGGGACTTGTAATGGCCTTAAATAATTATAATAAAACAAAAGAAACTAAATTCTCAACATATGCTTATAAATATATATATGGCGAGATGGCAAAGCTAGTTAGAGAGGATAAATTGGTAAAAATAAGTAGGGGATATATAAAGCTTAAAAGTAGTATTGAATCTGCTAAAAATATATTAGAACAAAGATTAAATAGAGAACCTACACTAGAAGAATTGTCTTTATTTTTAGAAATGAGTATAGAGGATATTGAAGATGCATTAAAAATTAATTATAATTATTTGAGCTTAGATTCATCTTTTAGCCAAGAAAATGATTTAAGTTTAATTGATGTTATATCTAGTGATGGATTAGATATGGATACATTAATATCACTTAAAGAAGCACTTTTAAAACTTGATAAAG
>JAFUZI010000095.1 GCA_017476705.1 Bacilli bacterium | reverse complement strand
TAATAGTAATCAACAATATTATCATATGTATATCCATTTATAATAGGATCATATTTAGAAAAAGTCTCATCTTCCAAGAAAGATATTTCTCTATCTAAAAAAGAATAAATATTAGAAAAATCACTTGGAAGTAATTTAAGCCATAAAGCATCTCCTAAATAATTTATCATAATGTATCTACCTGATTGATTACTAAAATGCTTTTCTTTATACTCCAAATAAACATTAACCAACTTCGCCAATTTTTCAAAAAATAAAAATGAGTCATTCACATATATAACAAAAATATCATCATCCAGTTTGTTATTCTTTTTTATGTAATCAATATTTTCATCTCTTATATTTGAAGTTCTCACATTTTTCATAAAAAAAGGATTGTTTTTAACATCTTCTAAAATTGGATATAAATCATCGTTAAAAATAAACTTTAATTTAGGAATAATTATTCCACTAAGCAAATTTGGATAACACTTTAAAAAAAACACTTCGATCAGTTCTCTTGTTGTATGCAATTTAATCACCTTGTTAATGTATTATAACATGTTTATAAAAAGAAAAAAAGAATAATAATATTCTTTTTATTAAAATTATTAATTATTTCCATCTAAGGGCTACATCTGCATTTGTAGAGTTTGGTTCAGGACTTGGTAAGTCCATCTTAACTAAAAGTGGAATTCTAAATGCACGACCAAATGCTACACAAGTACCAGATTGAAGAGTCTTTTGCATCTCAACAATCTCACTACTAATATTTGGAAGCATCTTTCTAATATACTCCAAATCTCTTGGATGTGTCATTTTAAATATAAGGAAGTTACTACATTGTGATATAACAGTCTCACTTATTTCAACAGGTCTTTGAGAAATAAGGTTAAAAATTAAACCATACTTTCTTCCTTCCTTAGCAACTCTCTCAAATATATTATATCCAAGCAAATAGTTATCATTATCTTCCCTAACATATCTATGTGCCTCTTCTAAAAAAATATGGAATGGAATTGATGCTCTAACACGTAATTTTTTAGTAAAATCAAATAGCATTTTTGTATATATCTTAGTTATTACTTTAGCTATAGAATCATCTATATCCTCTAAATTAAAATTGACTATTTGTGCTTTACCACCATTACATGATACTAGACTTGATATATATTGTTCTAGTGTTATAAAGTTTGGATATGAAAAATATATCGCATTAGAACCAATAGCTAGTGAATGAAGTCTAACTTTTAATGTAATTGCTTCATTATAAGCTTTTTCATTTCTAAGTAGTCCTTCAGATATTAATGTAAACTCTAATGCTTTTTCTAAATCATTTAAAGTAAAGAAACTAACTTTTTTAGCTTCATATTTATCTAATTCTTCATCAATAAAATTAGATATATATTCAGTAACTAAAATACTTTCAGTGAATTCACCACTTTTATCAATTTCAAAACACTCTCTAAATTTTCTAGTATAGCCTAATCCTTTTACAGGTGCTTCTATATTAAACTCATTAGTACTACATGAGTTCATAATTGCAAATATATCATTTCTTTTACTTTGTGAAGTTTGATTAGTATATAATATACTCATTATAGCTTTAGCAATCAAATGATTTTTATATTTATTAGCCATCTCGGAGTCTTCTGCAAATATATTAGCTAACTTTAACATTCTCTCAATTATTGGAAGTTGTACATGAGAATCAGCTCCAAGTAAAAGTGCATAATCATCAACAGTTAAAAGCCATAAAGGAATCCTTAATATTTCTCCACCATCATCATTTAAATTAGTTGTATAATATTTAAAATGATAATTAGGATTAATCTGATCAATATTCATAAATGCATCATGATATTCTCCATATGCATCAAATATAAAGAAATTCGATTTAACTGGAGGCAAATTAGTATTTGAAAAAACATTTTGTAAAAGTCTTGCTACTCCATAAGATTTACCTGAACCAGTATTACCAAATATAGCCATATGGTTAGAAAATAACTCGTTAATATCTACCCTAACCTCAGCATCATCATATAAAGGTGATCTACCAACATAAAAAGAATCAACTTTATTTATACCTATAATAAATGATAATTCATCTTTAGTAATCATTCTAATTTTAGATTTTAAGCTTGGTTTCATAGTAACACCAGATGTGAATTTATTATCAATTAGTTCACCTAAAAAATTAACCTTAACAATATCACCATCTAAATCTTGAACTTGGCCTAAAATAAATCTGTCATTGTCTTCGAAAATTACATGCATATTCATGATGTTACTTTCTAATTCACCTGATACTTTAATCTTAGCAATCTCATTACTAATATATATTATTTTTTCAAACATATTATCTTCCCCTTATAAAATATCTAAAATTTTATTTTTAATATCACTATTTAAATTTTCACATATTTCTTTTATTCTTTTATTCTTTTTATATATATTTAAAACACTTTCAAAATGATTTAATTTATCTTCTGCTTCTTTTATTTGTTTATGAATAGCATTTCTAGATACATCACTATTCTCAGCTATTTCTTGTAGTGTTAAATTATCAAAATAATAATCTTCAAAATAAGACTGTTGTTTATCTGT
>JAFUZI010000094.1 GCA_017476705.1 Bacilli bacterium | reverse complement strand
TGGTGTATCAGTAAAAGGTCAAGCACCAACAAGTGGTTGGTTAGAAATAGTTAATAATAAAGTTGAAAGATATTCATTTGTTATCGGACAATATGTAATAAGTTACGATGGAACAGATAAAACAGCTGTAAAAGGAGATACTGCTAATGAAAAACCAAGTGGAAGTTCAGAACCAGTAGTTGTAAATGGTGCTACAAAAGTTGATGCTCAAGCTGGAGAAACACATAAGGGAATAGTATATTTAGATCCAACAAATATATCAGCTGAATGTAATGCATCAAATTCAGTAAGTACAACTGAGGTAAAAACAGGATGTATGAAATGGTATATCTTTAATGATAGTGGAGACAACTATACAATGATTCTAGATCACAATACCACAGCACGTATTAAATGGAACGATTCAAATAGTAATGTAGCATATGAATCAAGTAATTTAAAAGCAGTAGTAGATGATTTAGTTGATTCTAGTGGATGGGAAGTTACTCCAAGATTAATAACAGCTGACGAAGTAAATACAATTGTTGGAGGAGTATCAACATGGAATGCAAGTGATTCAAGTACATGGTTCTATTTTGAAGGAACAGGTACAAAGAATCAAACAAAACCAACATATGATTCATCAAATAGAAGTAGTTATGACTGGTTATATAATAACTTAAATAAATGTAAAACTGATTCTGTTGACTATGGATGTACAATCGAAGATGGAAATACATATAGTGGTTATGGAACAGCTGGTGAAGGACAAACTTGGGGATATTGGACATCAACGCCAGTTGGAACCGCCGGTTCTGGTTCTTACGTGTGGTGCGTGATTAGGTATGGTCGCTTGCACTACAACAATGCCAACTTTACGTACGGCGGCGTTCGCCCAGTTATCTCAGTCTCAAAATCATTAGTATCATAATTATGTTATTAATATATAAATAATTATTATTTAAAAACATTATTATATATAAAAAACTATCTCTGAATGGGATAGTTTTTATATTCACTTTCAATCATTTTAATTTTATCTTGTTCATCAAGTATAGATGCATAAGCGCAAGTTGTTCTAAATTCAATATCTAGCATACTTGATTTTATATCAGAAAAATTAGTGATAATAGGTATATCTATATTATCTTTAACATCTTTTAAGATGAGTCTTCCATTATTGTTAAAGCCAAGTACTCTAATGTATTCAATGCTATTAAATTTAGATGCTTCTTCTTTTGTAAAATTACAAAGTATATGTGTAAACATACGGTTTAATTTATTATATGTATATCTTTTAGTTTTTACTTTTAAAATAAGTTCATCAAGTGATTTAGATGTAGTTATGTATTTTTTTATTCTATTATGTATTCCCTCATCAACTGTTTGAATTAAATCAAGATTGTTATTAATCATGATATTATATTTAAGTAGGTTAAAATAATCATCGATAAACATAAGTTTTTTATTTAAAAATCTATTAGTATATTCAGGTACAACATTTGATACATCTGAATTATTTTTAAGAGCATATCTAATACTTGTTGCACTTGTATAAAAATCTTCTAGTTCTTTAGCATTATAGTCATTATTTCTTTTAATTGTAAAAGGTTTTATTTTGCTTTTTTGTCTAATTATTTCTCTTATATAAGTAATTCCTAAAATATCATTTGGCTTATCTATTTTTATACCTGTTATATCAGTTAATGCTTTAGATAGAGCGGTTGGATAATTAGTTCCATCACTTAAATAGCCTTTTACTAAATTATCATATTTTTTATTATTTGTTTGAGCCTCAGCTAGGGCTGTTAATTTTTTAATATCGTTTGATTCACTGCCAAATACTAAATAATCAACATCTAAGCTATTTAGTATTTCAATAGAAGCTTTAGCAAATATATCTGCACCTTGAGTTGCAAATACAAAAGGAAGTTCAACTACTAAATCAACACCATAATTAAGAGCTATTTCAGTTTTATCCCATTTATTTATAATTGATACATCTCCACGTTGTGTAAAGTTACCACTCATAACAAGTACTATGTAGCAATCAGGAAACATTTTTTTAGTTTCTTCTAAATGATATAAGTGCCCATTGTGAAATGGATTATATTCGGCTATTATTCCAACTTTTTTCAATCTCATCACCATAATCATTATATCATATTTGCATATTTTAAAAAAATAGTATATACTTATATAGCCGAGGTGATATAGTGATTATTGATATAACTAAATTAAAAAGTAATATAGTTGATAAAATCGATATTGATTATAGTGTTAATGTTGATGATGAAACTTTAAAAGAATCAGGAATTATTGAACTTAAAGATACTTATGTAAAAGGTTTTATTACTAAGAATGAAGTTGATAATTATAATTTAAATGTTATAATATCAGGGACTATGGTGTTACCTTGTTCTATATCACTAAAACCAACAAATTATGAATTTTCTTGTTCAATAGATGAAAATGTGCAAGAATTACTAGAAGAATTGGGGAAAACTTTAAAAAATAGTGAAAATTCACTTGATATTTTTCCAATAATATGGGAAAATATATTAATGGAAATTCCCATGCATATTGTAAATGAAGATATTCATGATGTGAAGTTATCTGGCGATGGATGGAGAGTTATAACTGATGAAGAAGATGATTCTGAATCAGTCAATCCAGAACTACAAAAACTTAAAGATTTATTAAAATGAAAAGCGAGGTGTTAATATGGCAGTACCATTTAGAAGAGTTTCTAAAACTAGAGGTAGAAAAAGAAGAACACATTACAATATAAGTGCTAATACAACTACAACTTGTCCAAAATGTGGAGCAACTGTAAAACCACATAGAGTTTGTAAAGCTTGTGGAACTTATAAAGGAAAAGAAGTTGTTACTAAAGAAGCAGAATAATTGCTTTTTTTTTTATATTCATATATAATTAAATAGGTGATAATATGAAAAAAGGGTTTACTTTAGTTGAATTAGTTGCAGTTGTTGTTTTACTTGGAATACTACTTTTATTTTCTTATACTAAAATATCTGATATTGCTGAGAAAAAGAATAATGAATTATTAGAAAATAAAAAAAGTTTAGTAATTGATGCTTTAAAGGAATATATAAACGATAATGATGATATTACTGAAAATATAGGTGATGTACACTGTATTTCAATAGAAGATTTAGAAGATGAAAATTTAATTCCAGTAAATATAGACGATTTAAAAGAAAAATATAATTATGTAAGAGTAGTAATAGGGAAAAAGAATAGTTATAGTTTTGTTAATGATCCAAGTGATGAGGATTGTAATATTAAATAATTGGAAATATTTTGAAGTTGAAAAAAGATATTCTTGATGTTATAATTAAATTGTCAAAGATAAGTTTAAAAAAAACCGACACTTTATGCGATTGGTAATCTAATTCATGGAGGTTGTTGAAGACCTAGATTTATCTAGGGATCCTGAAATTCATGATGTGATGACCACCTGGTTAGACAGGTTTTATCGTACTTGCTTATCTTTGACTTTTTTTTTGACTAAAAATGTGTTATAATTTTTATATAATAGAGGTGGGTTATGGCAAAGAAAAAAACAAGAAAAAGCGAGAAAAAAGAAAAGACTTATAGCTATGAATTAATTGGCCTTTTAGTAATATTAATAGGAGTTATTGGTATTATACCTAATACTGGAGTTGTTGGTTCTTTTATAAGCAATTTTGCAGCATTCTTAGTAGGTACTTGGTATAATGTACTTTTAATAATTGTTACCATTGTTGGTATATATATGTTATTTAAAAGAACTAAACCTGATTTTTTCAATTCAAAAATAGTAGGTTTATATTTATTTTTAATAAGTATTTTGGTTTTATCGCATTTAGAATATATTAATTCAGGAAAATTAGAAGGATTTAAAATAATAACTGAAACAATAAATAATTTTATGGCATCTTCAACTTTGTCTAAGACAAGTATGGGTGGTGGATTAATTGGATCAGTATTTGCATGTTTATTTTTATATCTTTTTGCTCTTAAAGGGACATATATTGTAACTTGGGTATTATTTGGCGTTGGAATAATTATGTTTACTGGATTTTCAATTTATGATGTTATCAGAGCGTTTACAAATAAAATAAAAGATAATAAAGTAAAATTAAAATCAGCAGACAAAGAGGAAATTAAAGTTAAACAAGAAAAATATGAACATGATACAGATAATAAAGTGGTATATGGTTCTATTGAAGAGTTAATTCATAAAGATGATGTTCCTCAAGCAAGTCCTAAAGAAGAGGTTGAGGAAGAAGCCGTTGATAATGATTACATTGGATATCATTTACCTGATATAAAAATATTAAATGAACCAATTCGTAAGAAAAATAAAGAAAGTACAGAGACTATTAATCATAATGTTGAAGTATTACATCAAGTGTTTAGTGATTTTGATATAAGTGGTAAAGTTGTTGCTATAAATCCAGGACCAACTGTTACACAATATGAAATGGAAGTAAAATCAGGAACAAGACTTAATAAGATACTTTCAATACATAGTGAAATAGCATTAGCGCTTGCTGCTAAAGATGTAAGAATTGAAGCACCTATACCTGGTAAATCTACAATTGGTATAGAAATACCTAATAAGGTATCTTCAATGGTAACAGTAAGAGAAGTGTTAGAAACAGTTCCAAAGAACTTAAAAGATTCGAAACTTCTTGTTACACTTGGAAAAGATATAATGGGTAAACCAGTATGGACTGAGATAAATAAAACTCCACACTTGCTTGTTGCCGGATCTACAGGAAGTGGTAAGTCAGTATGTATTAATAGTATTATAGTTTCACTTTTGATGCGTTCTAAACCTAATGAAGTTAAACTTGTATTAGTTGACCCTAAAAAAGTAGAACTTTCTATGTATGAAGATATTCCACATTTACTAACACCAGTTGTAACCAATCCTAAAAAAGCTAATGAAATTTTAAAGAAATTAGTTGAAGAAATGGAAAATAGATATGAAAGATTTAAAGATACTGGTACTAAAAATATAGCTGGATATAATGCTTATATAGAAAAGAAAAACCAAAATTCTGAGGTTAAACAAGCAAAAATGCCATATATTGTAATTATAATTGACGAGTTAGCAGATTTAATGCTTGTTGCTGCTAAAGAAGTAGAAGATTCAATTATGCGTATAACACAAATGGCAAGAGCTGCCGGAATGCATTTGATTGTAGCTACTCAAAGACCATCAACTGATGTAATCACTGGTGTTGTAAAAGCAAACATTCCATCTCGTATATCATTTGCAGTTTCATCAAGTATAGATTCTAGAACTATTCTTGATATGGTTGGAGCTGAAAAACTTCTTGGTAAAGGAGATATGTTATTTTTACCACAAGGTGAAAATACGCCAATACGTATTCAAGGTACATTTATTGATGATGATGAAATTAAGAAAGTTGTTGATTATGTAAAACATGAACAACCAGTTAGTTATGATAAAAGAATGGAATCTGATGAAGAGAGAGGAGCAACTACACTAGTTGGGGGCGTCGAATCTGATGCAAAAGAAGAACCATTATATAATGAAATTGTAGAATTTGTTGTAGAGCAAGGAAAAGCAAGCTCATCTTTAATTCAAAGAAGATTTAGACTTGGTTATAATAGAGCTGCAAGAATAATGGATTTACTTGAAGAACGAGGCATAGTTGGACCAGCAACAGGTTCAAGTAAACCTAGAGATGTTTTAGTTGGAATAAATAAAAGTAATGAAGATGAATAAAATTGTTGAATTTTATTAAATATTTGATATAATTTATATAGAATAAGATAGGAGGTTAGAGTATGGATAATAAAGATTTTGATGAAGTAGAAGATATATTTGGTACTGATTTAGAAGAAAATTATGATGTACCTGTATTTGAACAACAATTTAACAGTGAAGATACTATTAATAATGAAGAAACTTCAACATTTGATGATAATGAAATTAAAGAAGAGGTTCCTGTTTATAATGATAATACTGAATTTGATTATTCACCTGTAATTGAAGAAAATAATAATGCATCAACTGAAGATAAAGAAGTTGATGATGATTTAGTAAATAATCAAGTTACATCATATGAGACTGATTCTGTTGCATCAGTAGAACCAGAACCTAATTATGAAACAAATGAAGAAATTAATTATGGTCCAGTTGCGCCAGAGGTAAATTATGAAGAAGAGATTATTGAACACCCTGATGCAGTTGTATCTTTGAATAATAAAGAAGAAGTAGAAAATAAAGAAAAATCAGATGATGTTACACCAGTTAATTTAAAAGATAATAAATCATTAAAATTTGTGTTTGTTGTTGGAATTATTATTTTAGTTGCTATTTTCTTGCTTCCATATATAAATAAATTAGGTATATAAAAACTACACTATTGTGTAGTTTTTTTATTCTATAACAGAAAGTTTTATTATTAAATCCATATTATCATCATTAAGCGTTATATTTTTGTGAGTTTCGCCACATTTAGAACATTTATAAATTATTTTATATTTATCTTTAAATTTTTCAATACCAATAGGCTTCATTAAACCTTGACATGTATTTAATCTATCTCCTGGATTAATATCTAAGTGTTTTGAATATAAGCAGTATGGACAATGATCTCTTGCAGTATATTTAGCTTTTTCTACTTTTTTTCCGCAATTTTCACATATGAATTCTTCATCAATCATATTAAAAACTTTCATAAATTCACCTTCAAACTATTAAAATTATATCATAAAAAAGTAAATATATGATATAATAATTGTACTTGGGAGTGTTAATTATGGAATATGTCAT
>JAFUZI010000093.1 GCA_017476705.1 Bacilli bacterium | reverse complement strand
TATCAAAGGAGGAGTTAGAAAATGAAGGGTAGAAATATAAAACCTGAAAAGGCAAATAATTTTGGTGAAGCCATAAAAAAATTATTTACTAATTTAAAAGATTTTAAATTTTTAATAATCATTTCCATACTTCTTTCTACTATAGGTGCTGTTATGTCTATAATTGGTCCTAATAAATTATCTGATTTAACTGATGAAATAGGTAAGGGACTTGTTATTAAATATAAAGATTTTGAAGAATTATCTAAAGTAATTCCAAGTAATGTTATGAGTGGTAATACATCTGATATAAAATATAAAGGGTATGTTATATCTTATAAGGATGAACTTAAATTTTTAGATGTTTTATCTACAATAAAAGGTAAAGATGATAAGCTTATTTATAAAAAATTAGATAAATTACCTAAAAGTATTAAAGAGATAATTAAACCTTCTATGAATATGACAAATATTTATAATATTGGAATATTCTTAGTATCACTTTATTTAATAAGTGCCTTATTCAATTTAATTCAAGGATTGATCATGTCTGATGTATCTAATAAGTTTGCTAAAAATTTAAGAAGTAGAATTTCAAATAAAATAAATATACTTCCACTTAAATATTTTGATTCAAGACAGATTGGTGATATATTATCACGTATTACAAATGATGTTGATACAATTGCCCAATCAATGAATCAAAGTTTATCTACATTAGTTGGTGCAATTACATTATTTATAGGCTCAATAATAATGATGTTTGTAACAAACTATATAATGGCTATTGCAGCAATTTTATCTAGTTTATTTGGATTTATATTTATGTTTATTGTCTTAGGAAAATCTCAAAAATATTTCTCACTTAGACAAAAAGAACTAGGTAAACTAAATTCACATATTGAAGAGATTTATTCATCACATAATGTTGTTAAAGTATATAACGGATATGATGATGCTAAAGGCAAGTTTGATAAATTAAATAAATCTGTATATGACTGTAATAGAAAGAGTCAATTCTTATCAGGCTTAATGCCACCTATGATGGGATTCATTGGAAACTTTAGTTATGTAGTTGTATGCGTAGTTGGAGCATTTTTAGTAATAAAAGGTAATATTACATTTGGTGTAATTATAGCATTCATCCTTTATGTTAGATTATTTACATCACCTTTATCTCAAATAGCTCAAGGACTTACATCTCTACAATCTACTGCTGCTGCAAGTGAAAGAGTATTTGAATTTATAGAAGAGACTGAGATGGAAGATGAGGCTAATTTAAATGATAAATTAGATGTATGTAAAGTAGAAGGTAAAGTTACATTTGATCATGTCAAGTTTGGATATAATCCTGATAAATTAATCATTAAAGACTTTAATTTAGATGTAAAGGCTGGTAGTAATGTTGCAATCGTTGGTCCTACTGGAGCAGGTAAAACTACACTTGTAAACTTACTTATGAAATTTTACAAAGTAAACAGTGGTGATATAAAAATAGATGATATATCTATAAATTCATTAACACGCTTAAATATCCATGATTTATTTATAATGGTTTTACAAGATACTTGGGTATTTAATGGAACTATTAGAGATAATGTTAAATATAATAGTGAAGCAACTGATGAAGAGATTTGGGCTGCTTTAAAAACTGTTGGAGTAGATCACTTTGTTAAATCACTTCCAGGCGGACTTGATTTTGTTGTTACTGATAATGATTCAATTTCACAAGGTCAAAAACAATTATTAACTATTGCTCGTGGTATGATAAAAAATTCTCCACTTCTAATTCTAGATGAGGCAACAAGTAGTGTTGATACAAGAACAGAAGAATTAGTAAGTAAGGCTATGGATAAATTAATGCATGGTAGAACATCTTTTGTAATAGCTCATAGATTATCAACAATAAAAAATGCTGATGTTATATTAGTTATGAAAGATGGAGATATTATAGAATCTGGAAGTCATGATGAGTTAATGAATAAAAATGGATTCTATGCAGAACTATATAATTCACAATTTGAAAATTAATCAGTACCTAGTACTGATTTTTTTATACATAAAAATAAATAATTTATCATATTTTTTTATAGGTGAGTTATGAAAAAGATATTACTATTATTAATTTTGTTTATTCCATTTAATATACATGCAATAGAGACAAGTGCAGAATCAGCTATTTTAATGGATATGGATTCAAATAGAATTTTATATGCTAAAAATATAAATAAACAAAGAAGTGTTGCTAGTATATCTAAAATAATGACTGCTTATCTTGCAGTAGAATCAGAAAAATTAGATAAGTTAGTTAAAGTTGGTAGTGAAATTGATAATTCTTATGGGTCTGGTATTTATATTAAAAAAGGAGAAGTCTTAACCATAAGAGATTTACTTTATGGATTAATGCTTAGAAGTGGCAATGATGCATCATATGCAATTGCACATAATGTAGCAGGTAGCGTTGATAACTTTGTTTCACTTATGAATAAAAAAGCTAGTGAGTTAAATTTAAAAAATACAACATTCAATAATCCAAATGGATTAGATGAGGATAAGGGAAACTATTCAACAGCTTATGATATGGCAATACTTATGAGTAATGCTATGAAGAATAAGGACTTTAAAGAAATTGTTAAATGTAAAAAATATAATTTAAAGACAAATATGAATACTTATATTTGGCACAATAAAAATAAACTATTAAATATGTATAAATACGCAACTGGAGGAAAAACTGGATATACAAAAATAGCCAAAAGAACACTTGTCAATACGGCAAGCAAAGATAACTTAAATTTGGTTGCTGTAACGCTTAATGATGGGAATGATTTTAAAGATCATATGAATTTATTTGAATATGGATTTAATAATTATAAGAGTTATAAGATATTAAATAGTGGAGTGATAGATATAATAGAAGATAATTATTATAAAAAATTTGATTTTTATATAAAGCATGATTTTACTTATCCCTTATCGAATGATGAATTAGATTTAATACTTATTAAGTTTAATTTAGAAAAAAAGAGAAAACCAAAATCAAATATGAAGGTTGGATATGTTAGTATATATCTAGGTGATTTATTAATTCATAAGGAAGAATTATATATAATAAAAAAACAAACAAAAAAATTTAAATTAAAAAATTTTATAAAGGATACATTTAAATGATAAATAAGGTATGGAGTATATTTATAGTATGTGGTATCATTTATAGTTTAATATCTGGCAATATAGAAACTGTTAATAATGAAATTTTAACATCTTGTAAGACAAGTTTAAATCTTATTATGGAAATATTCCCGGTAATGGCTTTATGGCTTGGTATTATGAGAATTGCAGAGGTATCAGGACTTTTAAAAAAATTATCAATAATGCTATCACCAATATTAGGTAAACTATTTCCTGAACTTCCAAAAGGCCATGAGGCTATATCGTTAATTGCATCAAACGTTATATCTAACATGGCAGGACTAGGTTCTGCAGCTACTCCATTTGGATTAAAAGCTATGAAATCACTTGACAGTATAAATAGTAAAAAAAATACAGCATCACGTTCTATGATTACCTTTTTAGTTTTAAATACTAGTGGTGTCACTATAATACCTACAACTATTATTTCACTTAGATTAATGTATGGAAGTATGAGTGCAACTGAGATAGTAGTGCCATGTATAATAGCAACCTTTTTTTCAAGTTTCTTTGGACTTTTATTTGATAAATACTTAGGTGATAAATATGCAAATAACTAATATAATAATTCCTATACTTGTTTTATTTATAATAGTTTACGGAATATATAAGCATGTTAATGTATATGATGAGTTTATAGATGGCACACTTGAATCATTTGATATGATAAGGCATATATTTCCATGTTTACTTGCTATGATATTAGGAGTTAATATATTTTTAAAAAGTGGCTTAATAGATTTAATATATTATATTATAAAGCCTCTTTTCATTTTAATAAAAGTACCAATAGATGTTTTTCCAATGATGATTATGAGATCAATATCTGGTACAAGTACACTTGCTATATTAAATAATATTTTTGATTTATTTGGGCCTGATTCGTATAGTGGCAGACTTGGAAGCGTTATACAAGGAGCCACCGATACAACATTTTATGTAATAACTTTATATTTTGGAAGTATAGGTGTAAAAAAAATCAGGTATGCTTTATGGGCTGGCTTATTTGCTGATTTAATTGGTATAATTGCATCAGTAATTGTGGTTAAGATTTATTTTGGATATTGATTTAATAAAATATATATGGTATATTCGTATAGGAGGTTAGATTTATGAAAAACATTTTAAAAAATAGTGTTATTGCTTTATCATTTTTATTTTTATTAACAGGTTGTTCAAAAAGTACTAAGACATTAACATGTACTATGTCAGATGAAATTGATGATAAAATGTCATTAACTCAAACAATAGTTACTAAATTTGATAATGATACAGTTACAAATATTGATCAAAATATTAAAATGACTGTAAAAGATGATTATGTATCTTATATTGAACAAATGGCTGAAGGTGTTAGAAATCAATATGCAGATATTAAAGATAAAGATGGTATTGTATTTGATGTTAAAGTTAATGGAAATGTAATTGATACTACACTTAATGCAGAGCTTTCTAAATTAGACGATGCATCTAAGAAAAAACTTAATGTAAATGGTTCTTCTAAGTCAACTTATGAAGAAGGTAAAAAGAGCTTAGAAGAAGCTGGATATACTTGTAAATAGGAATTCAATCTTGAATTCTTTTTTTTATCTTTAAAATATGATAAAATGAATTAGGTGATAATATGGATAGATTAAATAAATTTATAGCAGCATCAGGTTATACTTCAAGAAGAAAAGCAGATGATTTAATTATAAATGGTAAAGTAAAAATTAATGGTAAAGTTATTAGAGAATTAGGTACTAAAGTAGATGGTAATGATATAGTTACAGTTGAAGGTAATGTATTAAAAAAGGAAGAGAATAAGGTTTATTATTTACTTAATAAGCCAAGAGGTATAATTACTGCAGTAAGTGATGATAAGAATAGAAAAACCGTTATTGATTTAATTGATACAGATAAAAGAATATATCCTGTTGGTAGACTTGATTATGATACAACTGGTGCTTTAATTTTAACAAATGATGGAGATTTAGCTAATATACTAATGCATCCTAAAAGTAATATTGATAAAGTTTATATTGCTAAGGTAAAAGGATTAATTGGTAAAGCGGAAATTACTAAATTAGAACGTGGCGTTTATATTGATGGTGTTAAAACATCTAATGCAAAAGCAAGAATTAGAAAGTATGATAAAAAAACAGATTCATCAATTGTAGAGCTTACAATTCATGAAGGACGTAATCATCAAGTAAAAAATATGTTTGCAGCTATTGGCTATGAGGTCATTAAATTAAAAAGAGAAAAGGTTGCTTTTTTAAGCGTTTCAGATTTAAAATCTGGGGAATATAGAGAATTAAATATTAAAGAAGTCAAAAAGTTATATAATGATGCAAAAAATAGATAAGTATTTATCTTTTTTTGTATACAATAATTTATTTAAAACATAATAGTTATAGGAGGAAATTATGAAAAAAATATTACTTACTATTATGACTATTATTATGTTTTCAGGATGCAGTGGAACACTTCTTAATACACCTACAAAAAAAGTTGAGATGTTTTTTAATAAATATCAGTCACTTGATGATGATGTAATGAATCAATTAAAAGATGTTGTTAATAATGAAATATCATTTACAAAAGAACAAGGCTTATCATATATTGAGATTATGAAAAAGCATTATCAATCTCTTAAATATAGAATTAAAGATGAGGTAATTGATGGAAATACTGCAGTTGTTACAGTAGAAATTGAAGTAATTGATTATTCAGATATTTTAAAGAATGCAGATAATTATTTAAAAGAAAATGAAAGTGAATTTATGAAAAATGGAAAAATTGATGAAAAGTTATTTAATGATTATAGGTTAAATAAATTAAAAAGTGCAAAGGATAAAGTTAAATATACAATTGATATGACTTTAACTAATGTAGATGGTAAGTGGGAACTGGATGAAGTAAGTCGTGATACAAAGGATAAGATTCATGGGGTTTATTATAAGTAAAAAAAGTCTAAAACTATTAGACTTTTTATTTTTTTTTAATTAAAATTAGTGTATACTAGTATATAGAATAGAGGGATAGTATGATACTTAGGAAACCTTATGCAATATTAATTAAAAATTTTAAAATAATACACTTGTTTTTAGCAATATTGATGTTTTATATGTTATATAAAACTTATAATATTTTTACGTTTTTTAATAGTTATTTAGATACAATACCAACTCTTATTAGTAATGAGGTTACAAATTCACTATTTGGTTTCTTACCAATTATAATTAGTATTTTTATAATTGTTGGTTGTTTAATAATATTGGCCCTTATGAAATTTAAGGATAAACCAATAAAGACTTATTTTTATAGTATTGTTGCATATATATTATTTATTATATATTATATTGTAACATTTAGTACTGTAAAGACACTTGAAATTAATTTAGTGGATATTAGAACATTAAAAGTTCTTAGAGACTTGACAACTGTTGCTTTAATAGTTGAATCAATCGGATTTATTATAGTAGTAATTAGATCTACAGGATTTGATATAAAAAGTTTTAATTTTAAAAAAGATTTGGAAGATTTAAATGTAGAGTTGGAGGATTCTGAGGAATTTGAACTTAATACGGAAATTGATACATCGAAATTAAAAAGAACATTTAATAAAAAAGTAAGACATTTAAAATATGCTTATTTGGAAAATAAATTTCTATTAAATATATTAATATGCTTTGTATTAGCGTTATTAGGTGGTTTTATTTATTATGATAAAGCAGTAGTTAATAAAAAATATCATATAAATGAATATATGAAAACTAGTAGATTTATTTTTAATTTTGATCATGCATATGTCACTAAATATGATTATAAAGGCAGTTTAATAAATGAAGAAACTGAACTTGTAGTAGTTACATTTAATGTAAAAACATTGTATGGTTATAGTAATATTGGCTTAGGTGCATTTCAACTTGAAGTTGATGGTCATAAATATTATCACAATGTTAATTTAAGAGAATATGCATATGATTTTGGGCAAGCTTTTTACGATCAAAAGGTAGAACCTGATTATAAAAAATATGTACTTCTTTTTGAAATACCTGAATCACAAGAAAATGGTAAAATGAAACTTAAATATTTTGATTATTTAAAAACATATGAAGTAAATATTAAACCTCAATCATTAAATAGTAAAAGGGAAATTATAAAAGTTGATGCAGGAAATGAAATTGATTTTAATGCTTCTATATTAAATGATACAAAGGTTAAAATAAGTAATTTCGAAATGTCTCCAAGTTTCAAGGAAGAATATAAAATATGTAATAATGAATGTACAAATTACTATGAATATTTAGTTCCAAGTACAAATTATGGGGCAACACATCTTTTGAAAGTGGATGGTGAGTATATAAGTGATTATGATAATGAAAAAATAGATACATTATATAAATTCATTAAGACATTTGGAAACATCAATTATTTAGAAAATGGCACATATAAAAAAATGAATATTGGAATTAACCAAATAAAGCCAAAGCATTCAAATACATCTTCAGTTTATATTGAACTTACTGATGACGCAGTTAAATCAGAACATATTATACTTGAATTTAATATAAGAGGTAAATTGTATAGTTATAATATAAAATAATGTTGTTTTAAGGCGAATATGTGTTATAATTAAATATGAGAGGATGATAAAATGGGAGAGTATAAGAGGCTAGTGTTGTTGTTATTTCTATTTTTTAGTATGAGTCGTGTAAATGCTGCTGCATGTGATAATGCCTTAAAAGTTGATTATCAAAATAGAGCAACAAACATTTCATATACATATACGTATAATGATTCTAATAATACATTCAATATATTATTTACAAATATAACAGACGGTTTGTTTTTGATAGATATGAATAATATGAAAGAGTATAGAAATAACGCTGAAATAACTGTTTATAATGCTATCCCTGGAAATAGATATAGATTTGGTGTATTTACAAGTGATGATAATCCTTGTAAGCATTCTAGTGTATATAATATTTATGTATCACTCCCTTTTTATAATCCTTATTATAATGATGCTTTATGCGATGGAATAAACAATTATAAATATTGTAAAAAATTTGTTAAAAAAAATATTACTTATGATGAGTTTAAAGAAAATGTAGTTAATTATAGAAAAAGTTTAGAGCAATCAAGTGGTATAAAAGATGATGATGTAATAAAACCAACTTTGTTGGAAAAAATATTTAATAGCATATTAGATTTATATATTAAATATTACTTTGTTATTTTACCAAGTATAATCGTTATAACAATAATAATAATTATAAGAGAAAGTAACAAGGATAAATTGTTTTAGGAGGTGGATGTATGAAGAAAAATTTTTATTTATTAGTAATACTACTATTACTATTAGTCCCTTTTAAAACAACTTATGCAAAAGATACACAAGAGTTTAGAAAAATTACAAAGGTTCATGGAACTGGACTTTATGTAAATGTGTCTGATATTAATAATGCACCAATTCATAGTGGTCAATTATTTGAAATTGAACTAGATAACGTAATCGCGCTTTGTATGGATGCTAATCATCCAATTCATAAAGGATTAAAATATAAACTTAAAAGTACTATTGAGCGTCCATTTACAGCTGATCAGCAATGGCTTGTAAGAGCATATTTATATGCATCAAGTCATAAAGGTGATAGTTATGCACTTGCTGCTTCACAAATCATTGTTTGGAAAGGTAATGACTTCTCAGATACAGGAGATCCTGGTAAATACGAAAATTCACATGTTTTTAAAATATTCCATGATGCTTATTTTAATATGCTAAAGAAGGCAAGACCAAATGATTCAAATATTGTTATTGAATTAAGGGCAGTAAATTTAGCTGTAACTAATTATATTGGAATTGTTACAACACCAATACCAGATGATTTAAAAAACTTGGGTATATGGGAAGATGTTAATAATAAAAAAAATCAAAAAGTATTATCTGTTACATTTGCTGAAGAAGAAGAGCTGGCAAAAGAGGCTTGTCAACAATATGTATTTAACGGATTAATGGATTGTTATGGTACAGGAACTTATACATATGGTAAAATTTTCCAAGACACTGTTGGTGATTGCCAAGAAGGATATAATAAAAAATTAAACAATCAATTTTCTAAATTAGGAGCTTATGAAAAAAGTGCTAATTTAGGATCTTATTGTAGAATGTACTGTAATAAAGCTTTTGGTCAAAAACTTCCTGGAAATATTTCAAAAGCAGTAAATGTTGGAAGATATATTGTTTGGCCAAATAATAATATTGAG
>JAFUZI010000092.1 GCA_017476705.1 Bacilli bacterium | reverse complement strand
TAGCCCGTCCCCACATATCTCATAATCTTGAATCCATCATTTTTGAAAAAAATGATGTGTGTTGAGAAAGCAATAGCAACTTTATGTTACTAGTTTATATGCTGTTAAAGATAAGTTTATTAGGTCATTGATTGGTCAATGACCTTTTTATTTTCAATAAGAGTCTATACTTTTTAAGGGCAATGGGTTGAATATAAGTACTATTTTTGATATAATTTTAAAGATGGAGAGAGAAGTATGGCTAAAAAGAAAAGTAAAAAGAAGAAAAAACATCTAATTGGAAAAAAAGAGTTTATCTTTAATTTTTTGAGCTTGGTATTTATGATTTCTGTAGGTATTTATTTTGGCTATCGTAGTTTGTATTATTATAGTAAGCAAAATTTGAAACAAAAAGAAGAAGCTAATACTCTTAATGGTTTAATAGTTAATAATAATAAAGTTGTCAGTGAAGGTGATGGTCTACATCGTGATGAACAAGGTTATTATTTTAAAGGTAAAGTTACTAATAATTATTTAGTTATTAATAATCAATTATTTAGAGTTTTAAGGGTAAATACTGATAATAGTGTAAAAGTAGTTGGTGAATATAATGTCTCATCTTTCATGTGGGGAGATGACATTTCTTATAAAGATTCTAATGTCAGAAATTGGTTAGAAAAAAATGATAATCAATTATCTGGTGTATATTCTTCCTTTTTCTCAGGATATGATAATTATTTGATAAAAACTAAATGTATTGAAGAGATACTTGAAAAGGATAAAATTGTAAAAGGGGATACTGAATATAATGATTATTTTAGTATACCTAGTATTAGAGATTATACTTTATCTGGTGGAAAAAGTGGTTTTTTAAATAATGGTAGTTCTTTCTTTTTACTTGGATTTTCTAGTGATAAAGAAAATATATATGTAGATAGTGAAGGGGCTGTTAGTTCTTGTTCTACTTCTGATGGTTTTGGAATTAAAGTAGCATTTACTATTAAGGGAAATACTAATTGTAGTGGTAATGGAACAATAGAGACTCCTTATAGTATTAATTTTGAAGGTAGTAAGTATCTAAATAGTTATGTAAAATTAGGTGATGATACTTGGGTTGTTTATAATGAAAATGGAGATATTATAAGATTAGCACTTAATGATTTTATTAAAAAAGATGGGGAAGAAGTGTTATATAAATATAGTGATTTTAATAGTATTTTTGATCTCAAAGATAAGAATAGTCTTGCATTTTATCTAAATAACGTGTATAATAAGACGCTAACTTACAGGGATCTACTATTAGATACTGATTATTATGTTGGAGAGATTAGTACTGATATGAATTATAATTATTATAATATCTTTAATAATAAAATAACTTGTAAGGTTGGATTATTAAATATATTTGATTATATACCTAATGCAGTTTTAACAGATTATTATTATATTAATACTACTTCTCAGGTTGGTAGTATGGAATATGTTAGATTAGGAAATGGTGAATTGCAAGAAGCTGACGTTAGAGAAAAGAAACATATTGTTCCTACTATTTCAATTAATAAGACTGTTTTAACTGTAGGAAGTGGAACTATAAATGATCCATATATGGTGGGGTGATTAGTGTGAAAAAGGTTAAAAAGAAATGGAAACTTAAAATTAGTAAATTAACAATTCTTGTATTATTGTTAGATATTTTAGTAATAGATGGGTTATTACTAGTACAAAGTGATAAATTTAAATCATTTTGGATACCTACTGCTATGACTACAATGTCTCATAAGTATTTAGCTTATACTCTATATGATGAGAATACTGTTAATAAAGTTATGAGTGAAAACTATATTGAAAGTAATACAGAGAAAATGAACTTAGATGATATAGTTATTGGTGGTTCTTTTAAAACTCATTATACTAATAAATATGAGCAAGAATTATTTACTAAAGATGAAGGAAATGATGTTTATAAAACTATTCGTATTATTGAACCTAAATATAAAGGTTGGTTAATAGGAATATATGATCCTAGTGATATTACTTTAGGTGTTACTAAAAAGTTAAAAGTAGTTGGTCAAACAACAACATCTTTCTTAAAAGATTATGATGGAGTAGTTGCGATTAATGGTGGTGGTTTCGAAGACTTAGATGGTTGGGGTAATGGAGCTATACCTTATGGAGCAATTATTCAAAATGGTAAACTTGTTTGGACAGATGCTGGTGGTAGTGGTGGTCTAATTGGTTTTACTAAAGATCATAAAATGTATTTAACTGATAAGAGCCCAGAGGATGCAATTGCCGATGGTATGGAATATGCTGTTGAGTTTGGACCAAATTTAATAGTTAATGGTAAAGTTTCTAAAATCCATGGTGATGGTGGATGGGGAACTGCACCTAGAAGTGTAATTGCACAAAGAAAAGATGGAGTAGTATTATTTTTAATTATTGAAGGTAGATTACCTGGATATAGTATTGGGGCTACAATGAATGATGTTATTGATATATTACTTAGATATAAAGCTTATAATGCTGCTAACTTAGATGGTGGAGCTTCTTCTACTATGAGTATTGATGGTAAATTATGGAATAGACCAAGTGCTGGTGGAGAATATGGTGGTAGAACTGTATCTAATGCTTGGATAGTTACTAATAAACAAAATAAACCTTGTAAAGCACCAGATAAAAAAAGTTTTAAATAATTGAGGTTTATATGAGAAAGTTTATTGTAAGTGATTTGCATGGTAATGGCGAAGCGTATGATGCTATTATGGCTTACTTAGAAAATATTTCTAAAAAAGAAGATATTTCATTATATATAAATGGTGATTTAATAGATCGTGGATTTGATTCATTTAAAATGTTAATAGATGTTTATAACAGATGTAATGGTATAGGAAATGTTAAAATTCATTATCTAGCAGGTAATCATGAATGGTTGATGTATCAATCTCTTATTGAGATTATAAATGATAAGGGAGTTAATGCTTTACATAATTGGGAAGATAATGGTGGTATATTTGTAATGTCTATGTTAGAAGAGATTACAAAAAGAGAAGTTAATATGTTAAAAGATTTTTTAGGTAATTTGAAGATATATCATAAATTTCCTGAAAAAGTTAATGGTAAACAAGTGTGTTTAGTACATGCACAAATGCCATCTATTGCACCTGATAAATGTACTATGAAGTTATCTGATCAAAAGAATACTGATAATAATAAATGTGTACATGATCCTGTTTTTAAAGCTATTTGGTATCGTCATAAAAAAGGATTACCTTTTCTTAATTATCATCCAGAATTATTAACGATAATTGGACATTCGCCCGTTTTAAAATATCCTGGTATTGATATTTTAGAAAATGGTAATATTATAAATATTGATGGGGCATGTGCAAATTATGCAGTTGGTGATTTCGCAAGAGATCATGTACCACTTGTAGAAGTTAAAAATGGTTATTTGAACTTTTTAATATTTAATCATAAAAATGAAATAATCGATGGTTATGTTTATGATGGATCTGTTAAAAAGATGAATGAAGATAATCTTAATAATAATAGAAAGTTATTAGGAAAGATTAAAATAAATGATAATACTGAATTAATTAAAGATTATTATGGATTAAATAGTGGAAAAAAAGTCAATCGATAATGATTGACTTTTTATTGTAAAAAATAATAATTATTGTATAATTAGAATAGGTGATGATATGCAAAGAAGATATTTATTTATGGTACTTATAATTTTATTATTAAGCATAAGTTTAGGTTATGCTTTATTAAGTACTAATTTAAATATAGTAGGAACAACAGTTGTAAAAGATAATAAATGGGATATTTATTTTGATAATGTTCAAGTAAAGTCTGGTAGTGTAACAGCATCTACTCCAGCAATAGATACTGCTAAAACTACTGTATCATATAGTGTAAATTTAAACTTACCAGGGGATTATTTTGAGTTTACAGTTGATGCGAAAAACGCAGGGACAATAGATGGAATGATATCCGCAGTATCAAGTAAACTAAATAGTACCGAAATCACGACACTTCCTAACTACTTAGAATATAGTGTCTCTTATTCTGATGGAGTAGCCATTCAGAATAATCATCTATTAGAAGCAGGTAAAACTGAAACATATAAAGTAAGAGTAGGATATAAAAAAGATATAAGTGCAACAGATTTACCAAGTACAGAGCAAACACTAAATCTAACATTTTCAGTAACATATGTCCAAGCAGATGATAATGCTGTTAAACCAGGTCATCCAGAATCATTTGAAACAGATTCTTGGGATACAATAGTTAATGCCGTGAAAACAGGAAATGCCAGTGTTTATAATGTAGGAGATACTAAGACAGTAGATATGAGAACACTTGGAACACACACTTTAAGAATTGCGAACACTTCAACTCCAACAGAGTGTTCTACAACAGGATTTAGTCAAACTGCTTGTGGTTTTGTCTTAGAGTTTGCCGATATAATTACAAAACACAATATGAATCCATCAGGAGAATATAAAGGAACAACATACAATTATGGATGGAATGTAGATGGATGGCCCGCAAGCTCCATGAGAACATATGTAAATACTGATATTTATAATGCACTACCAACAGAATTAAAAAATGGAATAATAGATACAACAATAGTATCAGGACATGGTATTACAGCAGGAGAGACAAACTTCACATCAACTGATAAACTATATTTATTATCAACCCATGAAGTATGGGAAGATGTAGATGGAGATACAAGTAGTGGAATAGACCATTATGATACAGCTTATAATAATACAAGACAACTAGATTATTATAAAGGCTTAAATGTCACAACATCAAGCTATTCAGGAGTAATTAAGTAAAATAATAGTTATTCTAATGCTTGGTGGTGGCTGCGCTCGGCTACTTCTGGTAATACTTGCTATTTCTGTTATGTGAGCTACAATGGTTATTGGGCTAGCAACAGTGCTAGTAGTGCTGACGGTGTTTCACCAGCTTTTAGAATAGGATAAAATTATAAAATACTGAATCTAAATTATTCTTTTGGGATGATTTAGATTTTTTTATTATTATATTGTTTAAAAATATAAAAAATGGTAAAATATTTTTGAGATAGTATACTTTGAGGTGTTGGTTATGATAGAAAAGAAATTGAAATTATTAGATGTATTGAAGTGGGTATTTATTATACTTGTTTTTGTATCGATAATATCTTCTCATAAGAAACAAGATGATTATGAATACTCAGATAATGTATTTAGTTTATTATCAAGTTCTGAAAATAAAATAATTGATAGTGAGATAAAGAAGTTTGCGAAAGATAATGGTATTGATATTAGAATAGAATATGATGATACTTTAAAGATTACAAAACGTCTTAATAATTTAGAAAAATATGATGCTTTATGGTTATCTAATTCTATTTGGATGTATATGATTGATACTAATAAAGTTAAAATTACTGATACTAAATCTACTAGTATTAATCCTATTGTACTTGGAATTAGAAAAAGTAAAGCAGATGAGTTAGGTTTTACTTCACGTGATATTTATACTCAAGATTTAGTAAATGCGGTTATGGAAGGTAAATTAAAATTTACGATGTCTAATCCTGTTACTACTAATAGTGGGGCAAGTGCTTATTTAGGAGTTCTTTCAACTTTAGCAGGTAATCCTGAAATATTAACTAAAGAAATGTTAGAAAATGCTGAACTAAAAGAAAAATTGAAATCATTTTTATCAGGAGTAGAAAGATCTAGTGGAAGTGAAGATTATTTAGAGGAAGCTTTTGTAAAGGGTGATTATGAAGCTATATTTACTTATGAATCTTCAATTATTAATATAAATAAGGAATTGGAAAAGGATAATAAGGATCCATTATATGTTATATATCCTATAGATGGTGTATCTGTTTCTGATAGTCCTATTGGATATATTGATCAAAAGAATGAATCAAAGAAAAAACAATATGATAAGTTACTTAGTTTCTTATTAGGTAAAAAGGGACAGAAAGTATTAGCTGATTATGGTAGACGTACTTGGTATGGTGGAGTTAATCCTGATGCGGATAAGAGTGTTTTTAATCCTGATTGGGGAATAGATACTAATAGATATATATCTTATGTTAAATATCCTTCAACATCAGTTATTAGAGAAGCTTTACTTTTATATCAAACTGGTCTTAGAAAACCAATTCATGTAGTATTCTGTCTTGATTATTCAAGTAGTATGTATGGTGAAGGTTATGAACAATTAATTGACGCAATGGATTATTTACTTACTGATAGAGCTACTGTTGATATGTTACAATTTAGTAGTGAAGATATTATAGATGTAATACCATTTGGTTCAGAAGCTAATGAAGTATGGCATTCTAGTAGTATTGATGAACTTCCTAGTTTATTAGATAAAATTAAGGGAAGAGAACCTAATGGAATTACTGCTTTATATCCTGCGGCTACTAAAGCTGTGGAATTATTGAAAGATGAAGATAGAAATAAATATAATACTTCTGTTATTTTAATGACTGATGGTGCTGGAAATGTTGGTACGTTTAGAGAATTTAAAAATACATATATGGAAATAAATAAAGATATTCCAATATATTCAATTATGTTTGCATCTGCTAGTAGAGATCAGTTGGATGTTATGGCAGACTTATCTAATGGAAAAGTATTTGATGGAAGATATGCTTTAGTTGATGCCTTTATGGAAGTTAGAGGATATAATTAGGAGGGGTTTATGAGAAATAAGGAAATAGTTTCAGCTGTTATTGGAGGAGTATTCTTTGCCGTTCCTTACTTAGCTTTGTCGGCTCCAATACTTCCTTCATTACTTATTGGAGCAGCTGCTTATGGAGCTGGCGAATTGGTTTTAGGAGATCCTAAAATAACTCTTAAAGAATCAAATCCTGATTTGTTTTCGATACTAGAAAAAGCTAAGAAAGAAAATAAGCATATTAATCAGATGATACCAATGATTGATGATATTGGAATACGAAGTGAATTAGCTGAGATACATGAATCAGTTTCTAAAATAATTAATACTATAACTAAGAATCCTAATAAAATTAAACAAGTTGATAATTTCTTTGATTATTATTTACCTGTTACTATTAGAATAATAGATAGATATGATGAAATAGAAAATCAGAAATTATCTTCTAAGGAAAGTAAGAAGTTTATTGATTCTACTAATAGTATGATTAAAGAGATAAATAAATCATATAAAAAGATATTGAATAGTTTATATGAATCAGAAATTGTTGATACTGATGCAGAAATGAAAGTGTTCAATTCTTTATTAAAAGCTGATGGATTTAGAGATAGTGATATAGAAGTAAAAAAGGATAGTGATAGTAATGAATAAAAAACAGATAATTGGTGTTGTGATATTTGTTGTATTAATTGGATTTATAGTTGGAGTTAAATATTTAACGGATAATAGTGGAGATAATCCATTAGGATTAACTACTATTTATGTTGCGACTGGTGGTGGAAAAGAAGATTTTCTTGCGGATCCACAAGTTAATAAGATTTTAAAAAGAAAGTATAAATTAAATGTTGTTTTTGATAATTGGAGTAATGGTAAGACAGTTACTCAACCTCTTATTCGTGAATATGTTGGACTAGGAGATCAGACAATTGCGAATAAAATGGCTTCTGGAGATACATCAATTAGTATTCATTCAAGTGGAGTATCTACTTACGATGCATTATTTACATCTGATCAAAGATTTTATGATTATTATAAATTATGGCCAAATAAAGAGGCCGGAGAAGCTGATAGATATAATGTATTAGGAGGAAGTTTAACACTTAATACGCCTATAGTTATTTATAGTTGGGGCAGTGTAGTTGATGCATTAACTAATGAAGGAATTGTTACTAATGTTGATGGTGTATACTATATTAGTGATATGAATAAACTTATGAGTTATATACTTGAAGGTAAGAAGTGGAATGATATTGGTGTTAATGTTTATGGAAAAATAAATATTGCATCAACTGATCCTGTTACTTCATCACCTGGAGCTACTTATTATGGATTATTATTATCTGTTTTAAGTGAAGGATTAGTAACTGATCAAAATATAAATGATAATTTACCTAAATTAAAACAATTTTATATTCAATCTGGATATATGAATAATACTCCAGCAGATTTATTTGAAAGATATTTGAAAACTGGAGTAGGTGGTCAACCTATGATAGTTGATTATGAAAAGAGTATTATTGATTTTGCTAATTCGAATAAAGAAGGTTTTGATAAAGTTAAAAATGATATAAGAATTTTATATCCTTCACCAACTATTTGGAATAGTCATTGTTTTGCTTATTTTACTGAAAAAGGAAAGAAACTATATAAAGCATTTGATGATAAAGAAATACAACAAATAGCTTGGGAAAAATATGGTTTTAGAACTGGTATTACTGGAGGTAGTTATGATGTTTCATCTATCGGAATAGGTGTTCCACAAACTATTTCAAGTACAGTATCAAGTTTAAAAATGGATACATATAATTCATTAATTGAATATTTAAAGAATGGAGAGTAATTTATGAATGGATTAGAATTAAAATTAGAAAGTGCTAAGGCAGAAGAAAAAGTTGAAGACTTAGCTAATAGTAGTGAAAAAGTAACTGATAAGAAAATTGAAGAATCATTAAATTATGATTTATTATCTAAAGAAGAAAAGGAAGCAATAGATGAATTTGTAAGTAAAATTGATGTTAATGATTCAACACAAATTCTTCAATTTGGTGCTGCATCTCAAGCTAAGATTGCTGAGTTTTCTGATTCTGTTTTAGAGGGAGTTAAAACAAAGAATACGGGAGTAGCTGGTGATTTACTTGCTGATTTGGTTTCTGAAATAAAATCATTTGATGGTGATATTGGAGCTGAAAGAAAAGGTTTATCTAAGATTTTTTATAACGCAAAAAAAGAAATAGATAGATTGATTGCTAAATATACAAAAATTGAAAAAAATGTTGATACTATTGAAAAAGGATTAGAAAAAGATAAAATCCAAATGTTAAAAGATATTGCTATCTTTGATGATATGTATGAAAAGAATTTGAATTACTTTAAAGAAATATCTTTATACATAATTGCAGGTGAAAAGAAACTTGAAGAATTAAGAGAAAAAGTATTACCTGAATTAAAGAAAAAGGCTGAAGAGAGTGGAGAACAATTAGATGCTCAAAAAGTAAATGATTTAGAAAATACAATTGATCGTTTTGAAAAGAAACTATATGATTTAAAAACAACAAGAGTTATTTCTATTCAAATGGCTCCACAAATTAGATTACTTCAAAATAATGAAGCATTGTTAGTTGAAAAGATTCAAAGTTCACTTACAAATACTATTCCACTTTGGAAAAATCAAATGGTTCTTGCTTTAGGTATAAATAACGCTAAGAAAGCTTTAAAGAATCAACAAGCTGTTTCTGAACTTACAAATGAAATGTTAAAGAAGAATAGTGAAACTTTAAAACAAGGTTCTGTTGAAGTTGCTCGTGAAAGTGAAAGAGCTATAATTGATGTAGAAACACTTAAGAAAACAAATGCTGATATTATTGAAACATTAGATCAAGTTATTCAAATTCATAAAGATGGTCGTGCAAAGAGACAACAAGCTGAAGTTGAATTACAAGCTATAGAAAAAGAATTAAAAGATAAAATGTTAGAAATTAATTTGAAGAAATAATAAAAGCGACTTATGTCGCTTTATTATTAGAGGTGATAAAATGAACAAAGATGTTTTGGAAGATGTATATAAAGATTTTTTTGGAAAATATAATGAAAAGAAAAATGAAGAGGTAGAAATAGAATCTAATACTATTGATCTTAGTAATTTATTAGTAGATGATGAATCTTTGAAATTACTTAATAATATGTATCAATATATGATTGATTATAAAGATGGAAAAAAAGTATTTTTACCATTTTCAATTATAATTGAATCTGATAATAAAGAGACTATTACTAGAGTAGTTGATAACTTTATTAGTATGATCACTGAAACTAAGTATATTAGTTCGAATAGTGTCTTGAAAATGTCTTTTTATAATTTAGATAATTTAGATGTTTTTAAGGATAAAGATATTATAGTATTTAGTGATATTACTGGTATCAATTTGAAAGATAATAATTATATTAAGAAATTGTTTTTTACTTTAAAAGAATTATTAGAAAATAAAAAGATTATTGTTATTAGTGGGACTAAGGAAGAGATTGATTTATTCTTCCAAAATGATAGTAGTTTAATGAATAAATATTTTCCATTTAGAATTAATGGTATTAATCCTTCAGTTAATGATATTTATAATGAAGTATTGAGTATTGTAGATAAGGATTCTAATTTAGATGATGATTTTAAAATTAGTATTTTAGATTATATTACTAATACATTTGAAAAAACGGATATGGATTATCCTTCTTATAGAGATAATTTATGTAGAGAAATATTATTTAATCATAAATTACCTTTAGTTGAGAGTACTAAGACAATTGATGAGGTATTTAAAGAATTAAATGAATTAGTTGGATTAAAGAAAGTTAAAAAGACTTTATATGAATTAGTAGATTATATGAATTTTATTAAGAAGAATAAAGATTTTAATTTAAAAAGTGTTAATCTACATATGGTTTTCTTAGGTAATCCTGGTACTGGTAAGACTACAGTGGCTAGATTAGTTTCTAATATATTGTATGAACTTGGATTTATTAAACAAAATAAGCTATTAGAAGTAACAGTTAAGGATTTAGTGGCTGAATATGTTGGACAAACAGCACCTAAAGTTATGAATGTTGTGGAAAAAGCAATGGGTGGAGTATTATTTATTGATGAAGCTTATGCTTTAGCGTCAACTAATGATAGTTCTTATAATGATGAAGCTATTGCTACTTTAATAAAAGCAATGGAAGATAATCGTGATAATTTAGTAGTTATTTTTGCGGGATATACAAAAGAGATGCAAAAGTTTTTAGATTCAAATTCTGGTATAGTTTCTAGAATAGGTTATACTTTTGAATTTGATGATTATACTGAAGATGAATTAGTTGAAATCTTTAAAGGTATGGTTACTAAAGCTGGATTTGTTGCTAATGATGATGCAATTTTAAAATTAAGAGATATTATTAGAGAATATAAAGATACTAAGAATTTTGGTAATGCTAGATTTGTTAGAAATGTATATGAAAAAACTATTATTAAACATGCTAGCAATACTAAGAATAAGAAAAGAAGAGATATTCTTAAGACAATTACTAAAGATGATATTTCAGTTGATAATTTATCAAAATAGAACTTTGTTCTATTTTTTTTCTTATTTGTGTTATAATAAATATGATTGATAATAGGGAGGGTATTATTATGATGAAAATAATGGATGGTAATGAAGCAGCTGCTTATGTATCTTATAATTTTACTGAAGTAGCAGGAATATATCCTATTACACCGGCTTCTCCAATGGCAGAGTTAACTGATAAATGGAGTAGTGAGGGAAAGTTAAATTATTTTGGAACACCTGTTAAGGTTGTTGAAATGGAAAGTGAAGCTGGGGCTGCTGGTATGGTTCATGGTTCTTTACAAGCAGGAGCTTTAACAACAACTTATACAGCATCACAGGGATTACTTTTGATGATTCCAAATATGTATAAAATTGCAGGAGAACAATTACCTTGTGTTATAAATGTTGCGGCAAGAAGTTTAGCAACTCATGCGTTATCTATTTTTGGAGATCATCAGGATATTTATGCTACTAGAGCAACTGGTTTTGCGATGCTTGCCTCTAGTTCTGTACAACAAGTTATGGATTTAACTGGAGTTAGTCATTTATCAGCAATTAAAGGTAGTGTTCCTTTCTTAAACTTTTTTGATGGTTTTAGAACTAGTCATGAATTACAAAAAGTAGATGTTATTGATACTGAAAAATTAAAAAAAATAATTGATAATAAAGCATTAGATGAATTTAGATCTAGAGCAATGAATCCTAATAAACCTACTATTAGAGGTACTGCTCAAAATGATGATATATATTTTCAAGCAACTGAAGTAAGAAATATATATTATGATAAACTTCCTGATATAGTAAATGATTATATGGAAAAAGTTTCTAAGATTACAGGACGTGAATATCACCCATTTAATTATTATGGTAGTCCTACTGCTACTAAAGTGATTGTTGCGATGGGTTCTGTTTGTGAAACAATTTTAGAAACTGTAAATTATTTAGTTAATGAAAGACATGAAAATGTTGGATTATTAGAAGTACATTTATATAGACCATTTAGTACAAAGTATTTTTTAAATGCTTTACCTAAATCTGTTAAAAAGATTGCGGTACTTGATCGTACCAAAGAAGCAGGAAGTAGTGGAGAACCTTTATATTTAGATGTTTGTAAGACTATAAAAGAAGCTGATGCTAAAGTTAGTGTTTATGGTGGTAGATATGGGTTATCTTCTAAAAATACAACACCTGCAATGATAAAGGGATTATTTGATTTTTTAGATACTCGAGATGTTCATAGTAATTTTACTTTAGGAATAGTAGATGATATTACTAATTTAAGTGTTAAGTATGATGAGAAATTTATTTTACCAAGTAATAATATTGAATTCTTGATATATGGATTTGGTAGTGATGGAATGGTATCTGCTTCAAAAGATATTATGAAAATTACTGGTACTTATACAAATGCATATGTACAAGGTTATTATCAATATGATTCTAAGAAGAGTGGTGGAGTTACTATTTCTAATTTAAGATTTGGTAAACATCCAATAAAATCTACTTATTATGTTGAAAATGCTAGTTTGATTGTATGTACTAAAGATTCTTATTTAAAAAGATTAAAGATGTTAGAAAAGATAAAAGATAAGGGATTATTTTTATTAAATACTAATAAGAATCCTGATGAAGTACTTAGTATGATGAGTAATCATGATAAAACTATTCTTCAGAATAAGCATGTTAAAATGTTTATTGTTGATGCGAGTGGAATTGCTAGTGAATGTGGATTACCTGGAAAAATTAGTACTATTATGGAAACACTTATATTTAAACTTGGAAAGATAGTAGATCATTCTTTTACAGTTTTAAAGATAAAAGAGAATTTAAGTGTTAAGTTTGCAAATAAAGGTGGAGGAATTGTTGAAAAGAATATTAAAGCGATTGATTCTTGTTTAGAGTGTTTAATTCCAGTTAAGATTCCTTCAGTTGATTATGATAGGGAAATTACTCCTAAAAAAGATTTATTTGAAGTAATTGATTCTATGGAAGGTGATAGTCTACCTGTTAGTAGTTTTGTTAAGATGTCTAATGGAGAGATGAGTGCTGGTACTTCAAAGTTTGATAAAAGAAATAATAGTGAGATGGCTCCTTGCTACAATAGTGAAAATTGTATAAATTGTAATCTATGTAGTTTAGTATGTCCTCATGCTGTTATTAGACCATTCTTATTAGATGAAAAAGAGGTAATTGATGCACCTAATTCTGTACAAGAACAATTAGTAGATGCTAATATTAAAGACCATGATTATAAGTTTACTATAGGAGTAAGTGTTGAAGATTGTACAGGTTGTTCATTATGTAGTGAAATATGTCCTGGTAAAAATGGGGCTAAGGCACTAGTTATGAAAATGAAGAATGAACTTGAAGCTGAAAAGAAAAACGAAGCAGGACATTATTTATTTAATGAAGTAAAAGAAAAGAAAAATGTTATGCCTACTAATACAGTTAAAGGAAGCCAGTTTGTTAAACCTAAATTTGAATTTCCTGGAGCATGTGCAGGATGTGGAGAAACACCTTATCTAAAGCTTTTAACACAGTTATTCGGTGATAGAATGATTGTTGCGAATGCAACTGGATGTTCTTCAATTTATGGTGCTAGTATGCCATCTATGCCATATTCAATTCCTTGGGCTAATTCTTTATTTGAAGATAATGCTGAATTTGGATTTGGTATGAAAATAGCTGATGAAGTTATGAAAAAACAAATAGTTTCACTTATTCAAAATAATTTAAATGATGTTAAGAAAAGTGAAAAAGATATTTATAAAGCATATTGTGAAAATATAAATTATGATACTGGAAGTAAACTATTAGAAATAATTGATGATACTAAGATAGATAGATTAAAGAAATTAAAAGACTTTATTTTACCTAAATCTGTATGGATGATAGGTGGAGATGGTTGGGCATATGATATTGGATATAATGGAATTGATCATGTTATTTCAAATCATGAAAATGTAAATATTTTGGTATTAGATACAGAAGTTTATTCTAATACTGGTGGGCAAGCTTCTAAATCTACAAGAACTGGTGCAGTTGCGAAGTTTGCAGCTTCTGGTAAAGTTACTGAGAAAAAGAATTTAGCTAAAATGGCTCTAGCTTATCCACATGTTTATGTAGGAACTATATCTTTAGGTGCTAATCCAATGCAAGCTATTAAAGTTTTAAAAGAAGCTGAGGCATATAATGGACCAAGTTTAGTTATCTGTTATGCTCCTTGTATTGCTCAGGGAATAATTAAAGGAATGAAAAATAGTATTCAAGAAGAAAAAGATGCTACTATGTCTGGATACTTCCCATTATTCCATTACAATCCTGAAAATTTAGAATTTAAAGTTGATAGTGGAGCTGATTTTACTAAATTTGATGATTTTATGCTTGGAGAAGATAGATATCGTTCATTGAAAAAGCTTAATAAAAATAGTGAAGTATTATTAGATAAAAATAAGAAACAAGCTGAAAGTACTTATGATTATTATAAAAAATTAGAAGCTAGAAGTAGTGAGTAAAAAATAAGTAAAACCTCAAAAATAGAGGTTTTACTTTATTTTTTTAATAAAATGTGGTATAATTATAGCGTAATTTGAAGGGGGATATTATGAAAGATAATAATTATTATTCTAGAGATGATCAATATGAAGTAAGTGAAAGTACTTATGATGCTTTTTCATTACTTGCGTCTGTATCTACTTGGGTTATTCGTATTATTTTAGTTATAGCTGCAATTTTATTTTTATATTTTATATTTATGGGTAATATAGTTACGGCGTTATTGTATGCTTTAGGTTTAATACTTGCTTATTTCTTCGGATACTTTTTTGTTTATTTATTAGACTTTATTACTTCTAATAATTAGTATTAAGACGTTTATACGTCTTTTTTTATTGATTATTATTATGAATATGTAAGTAGAAAGACTTTACAATAAAAAAAAGACGTCGGCACGTCTTTTTTTATTTTTATCTAAGAAGCAGAACCCCCTGAGGTCTGCTTCCAAAAAGAATAAAAAGGGGTTGGCTAGTGTGATACTAGCGACCAATTCGCCTAATTCCGAATTGGTGATTTATATACTAATCTAAAAGGGGTATTTTGTCAATAAAAATAGTGAAAAAAAATTACTTTTTTTATTTGTTAGAATAATCATTTATAATATTTAGGAATTACTATAAAAATAATTTATAACAAATAGGTTTTCTGTTTGAAAAAGGATCATTTTATGGTATAATATGCGAAGAAGGAAGTGGTGGTATGGCAGAGTTAAAAGATGTTAAAGGGATTGGACCTAAATCACTATCTTTATTAAATAAAATAGGTATTAATAGTGTTTATGATTTAGTTACTCATTATCCTTTTCGTTATGAAGTATTAAAGCGTGATGAACTTGGTAAGGTTGAGGATGGAGAAAAGATTATAATCGATGGGAAAATTGAAAGTATTCCTATTTTAATGCGTTTTAAAGCAGGACTTAATAAAATGAATTTTCGTCTTGTTACTGCTTCTGGAGTTGTTGGGGTTTCTATATTTAATAGAGCTTTTTTAAAGAGTAAATTATTAGTTGGTACTGATGTTATTGTTATTGGGAAACTTGATAAGAAGAAAAATGTTATTACTGCTAATGATATAAAGATGGGGACACTTAGTAATAAAGAAAAAATAGAACCAGTTTATCATTGTACTAGTGGATTAACTAATAAGAATATGTCTACTTATATTAATATGGCATTACTTATGTATGGTAGAGATATTATGGATTATATTCCTTCTTATATTCAAGAAAAATATAATTTTGTTAATAAAAAGACAGCTCTAAATATTATTCATAATCCTAGTACTCCTGAAAAATTAAAAGAGGTTACTATTAGATTGAAATATGAAGAATTATTTCAATTTATGTTTAAAATTAATTATTTGAAAATACAAAATAAAAAGAAGAAGAATGGTTTAGTTAGAGTTATTGATCGTGATAAATTAAAAGAATTTATGGATAAAATACCTTTTAAATTAACTAATGATCAACAATTAGCAATAGAAGATATTTTAAAAGATTTAGAATCTTCTTCTAGAATGAATAGATTATTACAGGGAGATGTTGGTTCTGGTAAGACTGTTGTGGCATTTGTGGCGATGTATGCTAATTATTTATGTGGGTATCAAAGTGCTTTAATGGCTCCAACTGAGATTTTAGCAACACAACATTATAATAACTTAATTAAGTTTTTTAAAGATAAAAAGATTAAAGTTGCTTTACTTACTGGATCTACTTCTAAGAAGGAAAAAAATGAAATATATAAAGGATTAGAAGATGGGTCAATTCATATGGTAATTGGAACTCATGCATTAATTCAAGATGAAGTTAATTATAATAATTTAGGGCTTGTTATTACTGATGAACAACATCGTTTTGGAGTTCATCAAAGAGCTAACTTACAAAATAAAGGTATTAAACCTGATGTATTATATATGAGTGCGACTCCAATTCCTAGAACTTATGCTTTAACAATATTTGGAGATATGGATGTTTCTACTATAAAAGAAAGACCTAAAGGACGTCAAAAGATAGATACATATGTTAAAAGAACTAATGAAATAAAAGATGTTTTACAAATGATGTATGAAGAATTACAGAATAATCATCAAGTATATGTGATTGCTCCTTTAATAGAAGAGAGTGAAAATAGTGATTTAACAACAGTTAATGAATTAAGAGATCAGATGAAATTAGCTTTTAAAGATAAGTACAAAATAGATATTGTTCACGGAAAAATGGCTAATGGGGCTAAAGATATTATTATGGAACAATTCAAGGATAATAAAGTACAAATTCTTATTTCCACAACAGTAGTTGAAGTTGGTGTTGATGTTCCTAATGCTACTACTATGGTAATCTTTGATGCTGATAGATTTGGTTTATCTACTCTTCACCAATTACGTGGAAGAGTTGGTAGAGGTACTAGTAAAAGTCAATGTATTTTGATTAGTGATAGTGATACAGAAAGATTAAAAATCATGGAAAGAGAAGATGACGGATTTGTTATTTCAGAAGAGGATTTCAAATTACGTGGACATGGTGATTTATTTGGTACTAAACAAAGTGGTGATATGACCTTTAAAATTGCTAATATAAGAAGTGATTATAAAATTCTTCTTCAAGCAAAGAAAGATTCTAAAGAATATTTACTTAATGAAGAATATGATAATGATGATTTAAAGAAAGAGTTAATATCATCAATTACGAATGGTTAAAATTTTAACCATTTTTTATTTAAAAAATTTATAAAGTCAATTGACTTTTTTTTAAATATACCTTATGATTAAGATGCGTGGTGTATATCACGCCGATATCTCTAACGGTTAAATGTTAGAGTATATTCAACCGAACCCCCTGAAGACCTAGTCGTGAGACTAGGTCACTTTTTATATCCTTATATATCAATGGGTTTAGGAATTTAAGACTTAAAAATTTGGAATTTAGGTTCTATTTTAGGTTCTATTTTTTTGAAAAAATTAAAAAGATTAGTACAAAGTATTCATTATTTTGACTATATCTTCCATTTTATTTTTGAATAGATGAGAGTATGTGTTTAAGGTCTCATCTATTTTTGTATGTCCTAAATATTTTGCAACTATCATGATATTTGCTCCATTATTGATAAGAAGTGAAGCACAAGAATGTCGAAAGTCGTGTAGTCTTATTGGTTTTACCCCAGATTTACTAGCTAGAAGATTTTTTCTAACTCTCATTCTTTCTTGAGTAATGGGTTTAACATCTCCAAATACATACCATTTATTATTAAATCCAAAATATTTTTTACAATTACTCTTTAGAATCTTTAAATCATCAGCAAGTGTTTGAGTAAGTGGTATGGTTCTAACACTTTTTTTACTTTTTGGAGTTGTTACATAAACTTTACCATCGACTGTGACTACATTTTTCTTAACAGATAAAGTCATTTCTTCAAAATTAATATTATCCCATGTAAGACCTCTTAATTCTCCTAGTCTTAATCCACAAAAATATAAAACTTCAAATGCTGATTTAAATAGAATTTCATCTTCGTATGATATGAATTGTTTAAATTCTTCTAGAGTATAGAATTCCATTTCTTTTGGTAAAGCATTGGGATCTACAAACTTTTCCATTTTATTATATATTTGTGTAAAATTGAAATCATGCCATCTAGTTCCATAATTAAGAATCTCTTTAAAGAATTTATGATATCCATTTTTAGTTTTAATAGCACAATCTCTTTTAGACATCCATCTTCTCCAAGATAAGTAATGATTAATATCAAAATCTTTAATTTTTACATTATGAATTGGCTCTAGAGAATTAATTCTTTCTCGATATGATTTTAAAGTTGTTTCTTTTACTTTATCTGATTTATATTCATAGAATTCTTCATACAATTCAATAAAAGTCATATCGGTAATATTAATTTCTTTTCTTCTCATTTTACGAAGTCTATTTGCTTCAGCAACTTGAGCTTCTTTTCTAGTAGCAAATTTTTTTGAATGATATTTTCTTTGTTTACCATTTTCATCGAAATAATAAACTTGATAATACCATCTATATCCTTTAGATGTTGCATTCTCTTTAGTACATTGGTTAACTGACATTTATAATCCTCCTTTAATGGTTAAACCAATTTACTAGACCTTTTGCTAATTGAATAATACCATAAAATTGCAAAAATAAAAAATAGGCCTATGATAAATTGGCTAGCCTGTTTAAATAGTCTATATCGATTTTTAGCTTTTTAACGACCTCACACATTGGAATTAGTCCTTTTGGTAGAATATACCCATTTGCTTCTAATTCTTCCTGTATTTCCTTTTTAAGCCTATATACGTTGTTATTTCCAAGATTCGATAACTTTTTCAAGTCTTCAATAGTACACCATTGTTTAGATATTAATTCTAATGTTTCTTTAGCTGTCATTATCTTCACCCCCAAACTCTTTACAAAAATTATTCATAAATTCTATATCTTCTTGATTAGTTAATGGTTCTATCTCACATCTAGTTCCATTCCATACCATAGTTCCATCTTCATCGTATCGAATATGTGGCATAGAAGTATTTAGTTCTTCTATGGAATCACTGATTTGAGTTATTAATATGTAATTATTAATTTTATTATTTTTATCTTTATATGAATTTACATATCCTTTTATAAAGATAAAATTATCTATAAAAAAAAGATCTTTATATTTTTCATAAAGATCTTTGTATGCTCTTAAACTGATAAAAGCTATTTTATTATTAAATATTTGATTTTCTATACTTAAAACAATATGTTTTTCATTAACAATAATTGATAAAATTTTTCCAGATAAAATTATTTCATTTATATAATTATTCATTTGAACCTCCTTAATTTATTAATAATTAATTATATAATTTATTTATTTTATAAATTATTTAATATTTTATATTATATAGTAGTTATATTTGACTAAATAACTAGTCATAATTGTCCATTACTTTAGTCTTTCGTGACTATAGTTAACAGATATATCTCTTCTTGTTCCGTAATAATCATATCTTATAGATATATAATTTTGATCTTTTAATTCTTTGATTAATCTAGTTATTGTTCTTGCTGATAAATCTAATGCTCTAGCATATTTAGCATTACTAGCAAAAGCAACTTTATAGTCATTATTACTAAAAGATATGATTACACCTAATAAAAGTTTAGCTGATGAAGTTATATTTTCATCGTTTAATACTTCCATAGGTATTCTAATAAACTTTTCCATATTATCCCTCCTTTCTAAAAAATTACACAAAAAAAGCAGTGATTTCTCACTGCATATATTATTGATTAACTAGTATCATATTTCATGTTTAAACCTCCTTATGAAAATTCGGGGATTGGGGCGCCCCCATATAGTGTTTGTTGAGTCTTTGAAAAAATGCACTACAAATACGTTGCTTGTTTGTTTTCTCTATAAAAAAATAGTTTTTAATAAGCAAGCAACGTATTTGTATACCCAAATGAAACATTATGTCTATCCTAATACATTATGGGGGACACCCCAATCCCCAAACAAAAAAGGTAGAAGTTTTTCTTCTACCATTAATTATTTAGAGTATAAATATAGGGAAAATATCTCCATATCTATGATAATTATTCCTTATTATAATCATTTTAACACTTGACAAATTTAATGCAATAGCAAAAAAGTACCAATTCAGTATCAAAAAAGTGTCACTTTTCTAAACCGTTGATTTTTAATGCTATTTAGAGAATAAAATGTATTGAAAATATATCTAATATAGATAATTATTCCTTATTATAACCATTATAAATCCTTGCTCTGTAGAAATCAATGTTGAAATGTTTGTCGAAAAGTATGTCGAAATTATTGTCGATTTTAGCTACCTAAAAAGTCTACTTTACCTTTATAATATAAAGGTTTACGAAGTTTGTTAAATGGTGCTGTTTAGAGTGATATTCAGAGAATTTTGTAAAATATTAAATTTTTTTTGATCGAAATGGATAAACTCAACGGAGCGTTTGTTGAAAAAAAACAATTATTTTTATATACTTATTACAAGGTAGGTGTAGGATGAAATGAATTATGATAAAATTGGTAGTTTTATTCAACAAAAAAGAAAAGATAAAAATCTTACTCAAAAGCAGCTCGCTGAAAAATTAGGAGTTACTGATAGAGCCATTTCTAAATGGGAAAGAGGACAAGGATGTCCTGATGTTTCTATTTTAGAAATACTTTCTAAAGAACTTGGATGTTCTATTCTTGAATTGTTAAAAGGAAGAGAAATTGAAAATGAGGTAATTCCTATTACAGAAGCAGACGATTATGTTCGTGATAGTATGAATATTTCAAAACAAATCACTAAAGAAAATGTCATTTCTATTATTAATAAAATAATTGTTGGAGCAGTTGTATTTATATTTGTATTACTTTTATATTTTAATATTGTTCATATTATATATGTTAATAAAGAATATACATTAAGTATAGATAGAGAGACATATAAAAGAGTAACTGAAAGAATGGAGACTATTGATAATAATCTAAATATCATAAAGAAAAATAGAGGTAATTATTCTATTGAAGATTATGAAAAAATAATTGAAAATTTAGAAAATAATTATTTAGATATTAAAAATGAAACAGTATTTGATTATGTTATTAATAAGAGAGACATTAAATACACTGTAAATGATATTTTTACTTTTTGTGGTAACGGTGATGTTTTAACTGCACAATTGGATACTGAAAAAATATTAGAAAAATATTCTGATCATGGTCTAACTAGTGAGTATAGAAATGTTATGATTGATAACTTTTTTACTGCTACCCATTCTGCTGATTTCTTAAGAACTTATACTTCATATCAATATAATTCTAATCCTTTTGCAAATGAAAATGAATTTTATTCTATTGATAATATGGAAATACGAGGTGCTGTTTATAAATTACGTGGTGATTTATCTCAATTAGCATATTTAACAGAATTAGTAATAGAAGTAGGTGATATACATGAATAAGGGGTTAAATATTGTTCGAATTTTATTATTATTAATTGTTTGTTTTTTAAATGTATATTCTTACTTTAATATGGTTAGTTGGAGTCACTTGCTATATTTAGTGTTATTGGTTGTAGTAATAGTATTAACTACTAAAGACTTTATTAAAAAGAATCCCATCAATAATAATAGAGCTTATATAATTATTTGTATATTATCTTTTTTGATAATAAGTTATATTCTATGTAGATTCACATTTGATACTAGTTTATTTTTTAATAAATATACTGGTGATCCGTATGGTTCTAATTTTGTAGAGTTTAAAATGTTATATTTAAAGCAAAATATGATTTATTTTAATTTATTGCTAGTTTTACTATTAACATATAGAAAAATTAATCTAAAAATCTCTAAATAGGTTTTTAGATTTTATTTTTTAAATTATGGTATAATAAAACCTAGGAGTGAGCATATATGAAAAAAAATGTTTATATTCTATCTGCCATTATAATTGTATTGTTAATTGTTACCGTAATACAAGGAATAAGAATTAAAGAATTAAGTAAAACAGATAGTAAGGAAAAGGATACTTCAGTAGTAAATGAAGATAGTAAAAAATATGCAGGAATATATCATGCTAATTATTATTCAACTAGTGGAAAGATGATGGATGAAAATATAAGATTAAATGAAGATGGTTCATGTAAGTTATTATATTCTACAAATTGTACATGGAAAATTAAGTCTGAAAAAGTTTTATCAGTTACAACATATACATTTGTTGGAGGAGTAGTCGAAGAAAATGGTGTTAAGACAACTAGAGTTTTTGGAATGAAAACAAAGGAAGAATGCGAAAAAGCTATGGTTGATCTTAATGCAGAAGGTAGTTGTGAAAAACTTGATGAGGAACATGATTTAGATGTAGTAAATGGTGGAATTATGTATAATGATCGTGTTTATAATAAAATCAGTTAATAAAACCTAAATAGGTTTTAGGTTCTATTTAGGTTCTATAAATAGTAAAAAAACTTAAAAAGTGGTAAAAAATTATAATACAGAGGGTTAGCGATTATATTGATTTAACAAGTTTTAATAAGCAAAAGGTCTATTAAATCGCGACCCCCTGAAGACCTAGTCGTGAGACTAGGTCACTTTATTTTATATGGATTCGCAAAGTTTTGGCTTTTTTCTAATACCATACAGATACCAAAAATTCAAAAAATTTGATATTTTTAATTGTTTATTTAAGTTTGTATACTTTTAGTTAGTGTAAAGAGTTTTGGGGGAGATAATTAAGGAAATTGAATTTTATAATAAGTTTGATTTTCTTTTTTTATGTGATTTTAATGTAATTATCTCTATATAAGAAGTTAAATACTTGTGATGAATCATATAATTCATAAT